>JAITBJ010000030.1 GCA_031283665.1 Candidatus Opitulatrix cubana | reverse complement strand
TCTATGACGCTTGATGCAGATGTAGCGCTTAGATTAGATGATTGGAATGCTACATCTCAAGGGCAGTCAGGCAGATGCTGGATTTTTGCTATTACTAATTTGTTTAGAAGCGAAATTAGAAAAACTATAGATGTAAAAAACTTTGAAATCTCGCAAAACTTTATAATGTTTTACGACAAATTAGAAAGAGTGAATTATTTTTTAGAGGCTATTGAGCAGACAGCTCATTTGTCTGAAACAGATAGAACAGTTTCATACTTGCTAGAAAAAGTGATGCAAGATGGAGGTCAATGGCATATGGCGATAAATATTTGTCAAAAATATGGAGTAGTGCCAAAAGTTAATATGCCTGAAACATTCACATCTATGAACACGGATAAAATGAATAGGATTTTGAAAAAGTTTTTGAGAAATGCAGCGCTGCAAATTAGAACTATGGTTTCAGAAAATGAAGATCACAAAATTATAAAAGACTTTAAAGATAATTGTGTTACACAGGTTCATAGGATTTTGTCTATGCATTTAGGCTCTCCTCCAGTGACTATTGAGTTTAAATGGAAAGATGACAATGGGGAGTTTCATAATGATGGATTTATGACACCAAAAGAGTTTTTCACAAAATATGTGACTGTGCCAGTTGACGATTTTGTATGCCTAGTTGATGATCCACGAGCAGAGCATCCAAGGGGTCAGCTTATCACAGTTGATTATTTAGGAAATGTGGTTGGTGCCACTCAGACAGAGTATTTAAACATTCCAATGTCAGATATAAAAGCGGCAACTCTAAAAAGTTTGCAAAAAGGTCATCCTGTTTGGTTCGGCTGTGATGTGAGTCAGCAAATAGACAGAGCTGGTGGGAAATGGGCTACAGATCTTTTTGAGTATTCTGATATTTACGATATGGATATTGAACTAACTAAAGAGCAGCGTGTGAGATTCGGCGATTCTAAAATGACTCACGCTATGCTTTTCACAGGTGTAGATTTAGATAGCAAGGGCAATCCTACGCGGTGGAGAGTGGAAAACTCGTGGGGCGTAGATAGAGGAGATAATGGCTTCTTTATTATGCAAGATGCTTGGTTTGATGAATATGTATTCGAAGTGGCGGTTCATAAAAGCCATTTAACAAGTAAAACCTTAGAGGGGCTAGAAACAGAGCCTATAGTTTTGCCGCCCTGGGACCCTATGGGAGCATTGGCAAACAATGACCCTATGGGTGCATTAGCAAATTAAAAAGATAATTTATGTTTGATAGTTTTTCAGATAAACTCAATTCAGCGTTTTCATCTTTGCGTGGAAAAGGAACTCTGAAAACCGATGATGTTGATCAATCACTAAAGTCTATTTCTGATGCATTACTTGATGGTGATGTGGCGCTAGAAGTTGTAGATTTATTTATTGAAAATATAAAAGACAAAGCGTATGAGATCACAAAATCTAAAACACTCAATCCATCAGAGCAGATTGTAAAATTAGTAAATGAAGAACTGATAAATATATTAGGCGGTGGAGTTGACCGACCATTAGAGTTTGCGAAAAAGGGTCCGACTGTGATTCTGCTAGCAGGTTTGCAAGGGTCGGGAAAAACCACATTCGCGGGGAAGCTTGGCAAGTTTTTGAAAGCTGACGGGCACACGCCTATGCTAGTGGCAGCAGATTTGCAAAGGCCAAATGCTGTGCAGCAGCTTCAAACGGTGGGGGAGAATGCAGGTGTGGAAGTATTTGCCCCTGATCCAGGTGTTACTAGTGAAAGTGAAAACAATTCTAAAAAAGGTTTACTATCAAGAATAGGCATAGGCTCAAAAGAGTCTAACCCTGTAGAAGTGGCGCGTGAAGGTATAAAGTATGCAGCTGATAAATACTATGACATAGTAATAATAGATACAGCAGGGCGTTTAGCAGTGGACGAGGAGCTTATGGATCAGGTGAAAAATATATCTGATGCTGTAAATCCTAATGAAGTGCTATTTGTAATAGACTCTATGCTTGGTCAAGATGCGGCGCGCTCCGCCAAAGCCTTTTCAGAAAAACTTGATTTGACTGGAATAGTTTTAACAAAAGTAGACGGCGATTCTAGAGGCGGAGCGGCGCTTAGTGTGGTCAGCATCACAGGTAAACCAATTTTATTTGCGTCTAGCGGTGAAAAATTAGATGATATAGAAACTTTCCATCCTGATAGAATTGCTGGCAGGATTCTGAATATGGGTGATATATTATCGCTTATTGAGAAAGCAGAATCAACTCTAACAGATGAAGAAGAAGAGAAGTTAACAAAAAAACTCACAGCAGGTAAAGGGTTTGATTTTGATGATTTTCTTATTCAAATGAATCAGATTAAAAAAATGGGGTCGCTCAAATCTATAGCTTCAATGATTCCTGGAGTTTCTCAAAAAGTAGGTGCTTTAGATTCTATAGATGAGGGTGTGATGGATGTTTATTCTTCAATAGTTCATTCTATGACACCGTTTGAAAGAAGCAATCCTAAATCTATTAGCGGCACTAGACGAGCAAGAATCGCAAAAGGGTCAGGCCGCAGTGTCAGACAAGTAAATGAGCTTTTAGATAGATTTAAAATGATGTCAAAGATGATGAAAAATATGGGCCCTGCTATGCTTTCTGGACAAGGCCAAAATGATAGCGGTGAAGCAGAGTCTCCTAATCCTGCTGATTTAGCAGCGTTAGCAAATGGGGGCGTGCCAAATCTGAATCAGCGTAGCAATAGCAAAAAGAAGAGCAAAAAGAAAAAGAAGTTTGGCAATCCTGCAAAGCAAGCTGCTTGGGAAAGACAGCATAATGCGTGAATTAGAATCATACAGTTTTCCAGATGATATAAAAAAAATGAATCTGAAACAGCTAAATAATCTTTCAAAAGAGATTAGAGAGTTTTTGATTAGCAATGTTGCAAAGACAGGCGGCCATCTAGGTCCTAATTTAGGTGTAGTGGAGCTCACACTTGGTTTATTCAAAGTTTATGATGTGAATAAAGATTCTTTTATATATGATGTGGGTCATCAAACCTACATTCATAAAATCTTAACAGGCAGAACTAATTTTGAGCAGCTGCGGCAAAAGGATGGATTGAGTGGCTACCCCTCAAGAAAAGAGCACGCTGCTGATATATTAGAAAACTCTCATGCTTCGGTTTCCCTTTCATGGGCAGATGGGATTTCAAGGGCTAACATTTTGAAAAAAGATGATTCTACCACAATAGCAGTAGTGGGGGATGGATCTTTATCAGGGGGTATGATTTGGGAGGCTATAAATCATATATCATATTCTATGGATCAAAAACTAATTATTATTGTAAATGATAATGGCCGCTCATATGCTCAAACTGTAGGAGGTCTTGCACATCATCTTTCATCTATTACTAATACAAAAACTTATTTCGATGCAAAACTTCAAACGAAAAAAACTCTTGAAAAGATGGGCAATTTTGGAAGAATTGTGAGCAAAGTGGTTCATAATTTCAAAACAGGAATTAAAACATCTGTGGTGCCTGTTAGGATTTTTTCTGATTTTGATATTGAATATATAGGCCCTATAAATGGTCATAGTTTAGAAGAAGTGATAGGTGCTTTAGAATCTGCTTCTAGGTGCGCAGAGCCTGTGATTATTCACGCAATTACTCAAAAAGGGCATGGGTATAAAGTAGCAGAAGCTCATAAAAAAGATCAATATCATGCTGTGGGGCAGTTTGACCCTGAAACAGGTGAACTCGAGAAAAAGCACTCTCCTTGCTGGTCTCATATTATGGGCAGAAAGCTTACTAAATTAGCTAAGAAAAATGATAAAATAGTTGCTATTTCTGCTGCTATGTTAGATCCTGTGGGATTAGAGGATTTTGCAAAAAGCTTTCCTGAAAGATGCTTTGATGTTGGCATTGCTGAAGCTCATGCTGTGGGGTTTGCTTCTGGGTTTTCGTATAAAGGCTATCATAGTGTGTTTGCGGTGTATTCAAGTTTTGCAAATCGCGCCTTTGATCAGCTTTTATTTGATGCATCACTTCATAATGAGGCTCTCACATTATGTTTAGATAGAGCAGGCGCTACAGGAGATGATGGACCTACTCATAATGGCATATGGGATATTAGCTTATTTTCAAAGATTCCAAATATCAAAATGTCAGCACCTTGGGATAAAGACTCACTTGAAAAAGCTTTAGAGCAAGCTTTGAAAATAGAGGATAGAATCACTACTATAAGATACCCTAAAGCAGATGTGCTCTCGCCGCTTGAAATTGTAAAAGCAGATGGTGATATTTTATATTTTGCAAAGTCTCAAAAGAAAACAAATCTAATAATAGCATTAGGACCTATTTTGCATAATGCTGTAGCTGCTGCAAAACAGAGCAAAAATACTACAGTGATTTCCTCAATTTGGTTTTACCCTATAGCAGACCGTATACTAAAAGAGGCTAGCAAATATGAAAATATAATAATTGCCGAAGATGGGATTTCAAAAGGAGGATTTGGGGAAAGCTTTTTGCGTGAATTCAATGAACAGCATCAGAATCAGAAGTTTACTAAAAAACAAAAAATCACTCTTTTAGGCATAAAAAGTGGATTTCAAAAAGTAAATACCCGTGATAGTATATTATCTGAAAACGCTTTAGATAAAGACGGAATTAGTCGTCACTTAAAGTAACTTTTAGCCCTCCAACTAATCTAGTTGTCACATTGTAAATATGTGCAAATAAAAATGAAAGCACTGTTAGGACTGCCACATTTATAATAGCTATAATAGTAGCTAATGCTAGCAGCTTTGGAAATGATAAAAATGAACCTAAATCAAAACTAGAATCGCTAATTCCTGAACTTGATATAAATGATAAAACATGCGAGAATAGCGACATAGAGTTTAGCACTAACCATAAAACAGCTGTCATAATTATCAAAATTATACCTGCTGCTATAGATAGCATAAATCCAACCCTTAAAGCGCTTTTTGGGTCAATAGAGTTTACTGTTTTTAGTTTTTCATTGCTCATTAGGGTTTTCTCCTTCTATTTGTTCTGTTTGAGATTCAGACTCCTCATTCAATTGAGTTTGAGTCTCTTGATTTTTAGTCACTGCTATAATTCTATCATCATCTTCCATTTTGGCAAAAGTGACGCCTTGCGTAGCCCTGCCAGTCTTTGAGATCTCATTTACAGAAGATCTCATAATTTTGCCTGATTTCATAATCACAAGCAGTTCATCTGTGTCTACAGTATTTAGGGCACCTGCAAGGGCTCCTCTTGCGTCAGTTAGTTTAGCCACTTTCATACCAAAGCCCCCGCGAGCGTGGCGTGTATACTGATTCATAGGAGTTCTTTTTGCAAAGCCTAGTTCAGTAATTACTACTAAATCAGTGTTATCATTTGCCACTGAACTAACTAGCACATAATCATTTTTAGGATCTTTAAATTTGATACCTCTAACACCTGAAGTAGCTCTTCCTTGTGAGCGGATGCTGCTGCACGCAAATCTCACAGAGCGGCCAGTCTTTGAAATCATTATTATATCATCTTCATCATTTGCTAAAAATGATGAAACTGCCTCATCTGTTTTTCCGTTTATCTCTTTCAAAATAATAGCTTTCAAACCTCCAGATCTTGGAGAGTTATAAAGTTTTAATTCTGTTTTTTTAATCAACCCGCTTTTTGTAGTTTGAATAAGATATTTTGCATCATCATAGCTTTTTAGATTTAAAACCTCCACTACCGCTTCACCCTCTTCAAGAGCTAAAAAGTTTGCTATATGATTTCCTTTTGCGTCTCTTGAGCCTTGAGGCACTTGATAGCCTTTTGCTCTGTAAACTCTTCCACGGTTTGTAAAGAATAAAATCCAGTTATGTGTTTGAGTGGTAAACAAATGAGAGACAAAATCCTCATCTCTTAAACCAGTTCCTTTCAGTCCTTTTCCGCCTCTGTGCTGAGTTCTGTATTCAGAAGTGTTAGTCCTTTTTATATAACCTGAATCAGTAATAGTGATTAGCACTTCCTCATTTGGAATAAGATCTTCATCTTCTAAAGCACCAGAATAAGGAACTATTTCAGTTCTGCGTTCATCTCCATATTTTGAAACTATTTCATCTAAATCATCAGATAGTATTTTTCTTTGACGGTCTTTACTCTCTATTATTTGAGTATAATCCTCAATAAGCGCTGTGAGTTCATCAAATTCAGTTTTTATCTTTTGAGTTTCTA
>JAITBJ010000088.1 GCA_031283665.1 Candidatus Opitulatrix cubana | reverse complement strand
CAAAGCTGCTGAGGAAAAATATAAAGATATATCTGAAGCTTATACTGTTTTGAGCTATAAATGTCAACGAAAGCAGTATGACGCTATAAGAGCTATGGGTGCAGTCGTTGCACGCTTCACAGGCGGTGCAGGTGGACCAAGCGGCGCTCATGCAGGAGGATTTCAAGATATTTTTTCTGATCTTTTTGGTGGCGGCGGCACGCGCACATATACCACATCTTCTGGTTTTGGTGCAGGTGGTTTCCAAGGGCAGGGATTTGGAGGGCAAGGCTTTGGCGATATCTTTTCACAGTTTGCAGGCGGTGGTGCCGCCGGAAGACCTACCAAAGGTCGCGATATTCAAGCAAGCACCACTATACCCTTTTCGCATACTCTTGGCGGCACCACTTTAGAGCTTAGCGTGGCAGGAAAAAAAGTGAAAACCCGCATCCCTGCAGGAGTTCTTGATGGACAAAAAATAAAAATTCCTAAAAAAGGTTATGCTTCACAAACTGGCGGACCTCCAGGTGATTTGATTTTGGAGGTAAAAGTGCAAGCTGATAAACAGTTTCGCCCTGAAGGCAAAAATGTGCACTATGATAAAGTAATACCTTTGAAAGAATTTTTATTCGGTGCAACTGTAGAGATTCCAACTCCTTATGGAGAAACAAAAAAAATCAAAATCCCACAAGGGTCTGCATCTAATAGCGTTTACAGAATTAAAGGCGCTGGCATAAAAACTGCTAAAGGAGTGGGTGATGAATTTGTACATATTGTAGTACAGGCACCAAAAAAACACAGCAAAGAATATAAAGAACTGAAAAATGCTGTATAATATATCTGAAGCAGCAGCTCTTGCAAATATGCATCCGCAAACTTTGAGACAGTATGACAGATTGGGATTGGTGGTTCCAAAAAAAACTAGAGGCCTGAGCCGACGCTATACTTTGCGAGATATTGCAAAATTGAAAGAAGTTCAAAGGTTAAGCATAGAAGAGGGTGTGAATCTTGAAGGTATTCGAAGAATTTTGGATCTAGAAGAGGAAAATAACATTTTGCGCCGACAAATTAATGCATTACAAGAAGATACTATTTTCACAGCTTCAAATGATGGGAATGTCTATGTTCACACTATTTACGAAAAAAGAGTTTTTCAAAATAGCAGACCAATTGGACTAATTGAGTTTCAATAGACCCCTATTTCAATAAGTCTTATTTCAATAAACCACGTTCAAACTTCGTAGTAATAATCCGTATCACAGATTCATTAATTCTCTCTTCACTTATTAAACCATCTTCCACATATTTTTTCAAACTATTATAAACGCCATAAAAGTCTTTTGGCATAAGTAAAATATCAACGCCAGCGTTTACGCAATTAAACGCTATTTGATCATTAGTATAATTTTGACTTATAGCATCCATATCAAGGGCGTCTGTTATAACAATTCCACTAAACTTGAGTTTATCTCTCAACTGATTTATTATAATTTCTTTTGACATTGTAGCGGGTAAATTATCATCTGTAGCATTAGGCAATAAAATATGAGCTGTTAAAACAAAATCTGCGCCTGCTTTGATTCCAGCCTCAAACGGCTTGAACTCTACATTTTGCAATCGTTTCAAATTAGCATTAGTGGCGGCAGAGCCTGTATGAGTATCTGTATTAGTATCTCCGTGACCTGGAAAATGCTTAAGAACTGAAGACATATTTTGCTCTTGAAAACCTTGTACTTCATTTGCCACCATATCAGATACAGCATCTGGTGTAGTTCCAAATGCCCTTTTACCAATCACAGGATTTTTATCATTTGTGTCAATATCTGCCACAGGAGCAAAATCCATATTAAAACCTAACATAAGCATTTGAACTGCTAAAGTTCTTCCCACATTATATGCTTGAATAGGATTATGGGTATCACCAATTACCCTCATATCAGGAAACCTCCTAACTCCTAAATTGCCCTGCTCAGTAAGTCTGCTAATGTCGCCGCCCTCCTCATCTGTGCCGATAAACAGAGGAATCTTTGAAGCCGTCTGCAGATTATAATTGTATTTGATGAGGGCGGTTTTATCAGTTAGATTTTTTGCAAAATAGATTATTCCACCGATTTTATACTTTTTCAGATTTTCAATTTGAGAATCTGATATAGAAGTTGGAAAGTATTTTCCAGATCTATATCCTGTTTCTAGCCCCTCTAAATCAAGATAAAACATCTGCCCTATTTTTTCATCTAATGTCATATTTTCAACATAATTTTTTGCTTTTTGAATATACTCGTTTTTCAGAGTTTGAGCTTCAGATAACTCATCTTTTTCAGAAAGAGCTTCTTTATTACTATTTAAAACTTGAATAGAAATAATGGCACTTACTGCCGCTACTATGAGCAAACACACTACAAAAATTATAGTCGTATTTCGGTTTTTCATAGCTGGGCTACCAGGATTCGAACCTAAACTACAAGAACCAGAAACTTGCGTGCTGCCAATTACACTATAGCCCAAAAAGTTTTAGTGTATAGATTTATACTATCATAAAGCCTGCAATTTGAAAAGGCAGCACGCAAACGCAAAAAAAGTCAAATACTTTCAATTTTGAGTATTTGAATAGTAATCTGCTTTCCGCTAGGAGCT
>JAITBJ010000074.1 GCA_031283665.1 Candidatus Opitulatrix cubana | reverse complement strand
GAAACTCTTGCAAAAAATGCTAAAAAAGTTGGTGCTAATAAAAGTGTAGTAAATTATATTCTGCAAATTGACCCAAATGATGATTTTGGTAAGCGTTTGCTTGCAGAATCAAAATCCTTAAGACATTCAAATATGATTCCAGGCACTCCATCTGTGTATATAAATGGTGAACCTGTTATACTATAAATATGAAAGTTGAGGAGATTTTAGATTTTTTGTCTGTTATATACCCAAATGACACCAGTGAAGAATGGGATTATCCAGGTTTAGTAGTTGGTTCTCGTAGTTGGGATACTACAAAAGTGCTTTATGCTGTTGATATTACAGATCAAGTTGTTGCAGAAGCAATTGAGAAAAAATGTGATTTAATTATTTCTCATCATCCGCTATTTTTCAAATCAGTTCATACTGTTTCTGATATCGGATTTAGAGGAGCAATAGTCAATAAATTAGTTGAAAACAAAATTGCTTTATATGTGGGGCACACCAATGTTGATAAGTCTGTTGACGGTGCATCAAGAGTGCTTGCAAAAGAGCTCAAATTAGAAAATATAGTGCCTATAATTCCAGACTTTGCTAATTTAGATATAGGACTTGGAGCAGCAGGTGATTTGCCCAAGGCTATGAGTTTTGAGCTGTTTGCAAAATTAGTGTCATCTTATTTGCCCCAAACTCCTCAAGGGATAAAATGCAGCGGGGACCCAAATCATGCTATAAAAGAAGTAGCAATTATTTCAGGTTCAGGCGATTTTATTTTTCAAAATAATTATATCCCTAAAACAGACGTGTTTATATCTTCTGATTTGCGCCATCATCCAGTTTTAGATTTTAGACAGGCAAATCCAAATGTTTGCGTGATAGATGTGCCACATTTTTCTAGTGAGCAAATTTGCTTACAAAAAATAAAAGAAAAAGTGGAAAGCAAATTTGCTTCATCAAGTGGTTTGACTGGCGTAATATCTGAAAAAATCACAGACCCTTTTAATTTTGTAATAAATCAGAGTCCTGAACCGACTCATTCTGCAGATTTGAAAGCGCCTTGGGATTTGTAATTAAGGATTTGCAATAAAGTAATTAAAATGAAAACTCTCGTAAGCCTCTTTTCCAGTAAAATATGGGACCGCTTATGGTTAGCTGCTGGTATATTAGCTATTATAGTCTCTTCAATTCTCACATTTGAGGGATTTAGTCTATTATTTTTTACATCTCTTATCGGCTCTATTTTAGGGCTTATAATAGTTCTAGCAATGGCGAATTTGAAAGGCAAATTCGGTTCAGGATTAGGTGTGATTGGCGCGTGCTTTGATGGTTTCAATAATTTCTCTTATGGAATTATGGCGCAATTTCTAATGGCAATTTATGCAGGAGCTACTTATCTAATAGGCTTTTTTACTCTTAACAAAAAAATACGAGTGACCTCTGCAAACTTTAATAATGTTTTAATCAGCTCTTTTGTCGGCGTATTAGGCATAATTATATTGTATTTTTTTGGTTTTTCCATTATTCCATTAGATACTCCGAATTGGATATTCTATATCACAGTGGTGGCGTTCATTCTGCAAGTTGTGGCTCAGTATTTGCTAATTAGCGGCAAAGCTGCATCGTGGTATCTTTGGATAGCGGCAAATGTTTTAAATATAATAGTTTATTCAGGGCTTTATTTCTTACAATTAGAGCCTCAAGCAGTTTTTTATCTAATTATGACTATTATGTATTTACTTAATTCAATTAAAGCTGTGTTTGTTTGGCTTTATACAGGAGATGATAACTTATGATGCTGCAATTTGCGATGAGGTCAAAGCTGTGTTTGTATGGCTTTATACAAGAAAGGATGATTTATGAATAAAAAAACTTTTGAGTTCTGGTTTACAGGGCTTGTGTTAATAATATGTGTATTTCTTATCTATTTAGCGCAAACCCCTCTTATTATGATTCTAACGGCAGCATTTTTTGCTGTGCTTTTGAATAGACCAATAGATTATCTAACACGCTTTTTAAAAAAGAAAGCTCTCTCTCTATTATTAGTTTTTGCAATTGTAATAGCTGTGTTTTTTGTATTATTTATCACAGTGGTGCCTACTCTTGCAGACGGAATTAAAGTTTTTACTAACACACTTCCTACTACGGTTGCTCAGCTTCAAGGCACTACAGAGCCCCTTTTTGCATTTTTGACTAATCACGGTTTAGATAGTGTTTATTTTCAAGCAGTAGAGAGTTTCAAAATGCAAATGTCTAATATAGCGCTTGGATTTTTATCAGGATTTGGTGCTGCAGCACTTGCACTTACAAACGCTTTTTTAGTGTTAGTGATGACAGCTTTTTTTGTGTTAGAAGGGCCTATATGGATTGAAAAGTATTTTAAATGGTTTTATACTGAGGACAAAAAACGTAAATATCATAGAATGGTTTTGAACAAACTCTATTTTGAAATCACAGGCTATATCACAGCATCATTTATTGTAGCGTGCGTGCAGACAGGTTTTGCTGTTTTAGGTTTGCTAATTCTTGCGCCAATTATGGGCTTTTCATCATCACTTGTTTGGCCTGTGGGAATGATTATTTTTATCACATCGTTTATTCCTATGTTCGGAGGGCTGATTGGTGGAATACTTTCATTTATTCTAATAGGCTTATATAACCCTCTTGCAGCACTTATATATGTGATTTATTTGCTTGTATATCAGCAGATAATAAATAATATAGCACTGCCAAAAATCTTTGCAAAATATATAAATGTCTCTCCGCTAGTGGTGTTAGTTAGTATGGTTTTAGGCACATATATAGGCGGCATATTAGGTATGTTAGTGGCAATACCTTTTGCCGCGTGCGTTCAAACTATTGCTCAAGAGTTTTTCTATTGGAGAAGTCAACAGGGTAAAAGTCAATCTAATAAAAAATCTGTGAAACCGGCAAAAACTTCTAAAAATAAAAACTCTCAAAAATAAAAACCATAGAATGATAAAAGTAAATGATCTAAAACTATCAAATCACAAATTTCACGCTCGCAGAACCAAAGTTTTCAATCCTACAAATGCCGAATTTGATAGAGTTGTTAAAAAAGCAGTTTATCTTTATAAAGCAAATTATCTTCAAAATGCAATTCATCCTCAAAATGCTCGCTCTATTCCAAAAGTCACTATTCAAGATATTCCTGATAATTTAAACAATGAAGCCACGCCGTATTTTTCTCTCACTACTTCCACATTTAAATCAAAAAAGAGCACGCACATTTTTTTCTATCGTTTTCCAGTCGTCCATCTTGTCTCATCAAGCGAGGAATTATTTAATTTAGTTAATAATGTTATACTTAATGTATGCAAATAAATAAGCCAACTGACATAACTAATACTAAAGAGTGGAAAAAACTACAAAAGCATTTTTCTACT
>JAITBJ010000060.1 GCA_031283665.1 Candidatus Opitulatrix cubana | reverse complement strand
CTGTTAGGATGTCTTTAATTTCTGCTTTAAAAAGCGTGTTAATAGATTTGCGAATAAGTGTGTTGCCAAAATTGTGAAAAGGCCGCTTATTCTCTGTGAAATATGACGAAGAGAGTCTGTCTCCAATCACCATATCTAAATCATTTTCCAAAAGCATTTCATAAAGCTTTGGAATGTCGGCTGCCGGATAAGTCATATCTCCATCAAGCATTATTAAACACCTTGCATCCACTTCTCTGAATGCTTTTCTAATCACAAACCCTTTTCCTTGCTGAGAGCATTTTTTATAAACCACTTTATCATTTTTTATAGAGTTTACAATTTGTGCTGTTTTGTCGTAAGAGTTATTATCGTAAACAAAAATAGCACTGTTTTTTATTTTTTTTAGCGCTTTTATGCAATCATCTACCACTGCTTTGATTGTCTGCTCTTCATTATATGCGGGTATTACCACTGCTAAATCTAATAGATTATTTTTTGTATATTTCACGATTTATCTCCTTTTCAAAAGTCTTTAAAATGTTTCGTCTAATAATTTTCATAGATGCTGTTAGGCAGCCGTTTTCAATAGTAAACTCTTCTGGCAAAATTATAAACTTGCGAATAGATTCTGCTCTGGAAACGGTCTCATTTGCCTCATCTATAGTTCTTTGAATCTCGGCAATTATTGCTTTATTTTTTGCAGCTTTTTGTATAGTAGGCTCTTTTATTCTGTTTTTCTTTGCCCACACATTCACTCCTCCCATATCAAGTGTCACCAGTGCAGAGATAAATGCTTTTTTATCTCCCACCACCACGCAATGTGAAACAAGTGGATTTGATTGAACAATTTGCTCAAGCGGAGCAGGAGACACATTTTTTCCGCCAGCAGTGACAATAATATCTTTTTTTCTGCCAACTAATTTAATAAATCCGTCATCATCTGCTTCTGCTAAATCTCCTGTATAAAGCCAGCCATCTTTTAAAACTTCTTTTGTTAATTCAGGGTCCTTATAGTAGCCTTTGAAAGCGCTAGGCGTTTTAATTAAGAGCTCGCCATCTAACGCAATTTTCACTTCCACACCTTTAAATGGTAAACCAATTGTGCCTATTTTATTATTGTTAACTCTGTTGCACATAGCAGGAGCTGTGATTTCGGTAAGCCCATAGCCCTCTAACACATTTATTCCTACTCCGCGGAAAAAATGTGCAATATCAGGATCTAAAGCAGCACCGCCGCATACGCAGTTTTCCATTTTTCCACCAAGCACTTCTCTAATTTGCTTATAAACTAAATTATCATAAAAAAGTCTTTGAGAGATTAAATCAGGAGTTAAACCGGTTTGGCTATCAAGCGCTTTAGAGTATTTTATTGCTAATTGGGCTGCTCGCTTGAAGATTTTGCCTTTCACACCAGCACCAGCTTTTTGAGATGCAGCGTTATAAACCTTTTCAAATATACGAGGAACTCCTATTATATAATCAGGTTTTATATATCGCAAATCATTTAGTAAAGTGTCTATATTTCCTGATAGCGCTAAAAGAGAAACTCCCTCTGTGATAGCAAGCACTGCAAATCGAGCAAACACATGTGCAAGTGGCAAAAATAGCAAAAAAGAGCTGTCTGGTTTTTGCACCAATTCAGGAAGTGCTTCATTAGATGAATAGACTACTGATAAAAATGCTTTATGCTGTATTTCTACACCCTTATGCTTTCCTGTGGAGCCAGAAGTATAAACAATAGTTGCTAAATCAGATGATTTGACAGCCTTTTCAAGTTCTTTAATCTGTTTAGTTTTAATTGACTGCCCTAGAGTTTCAAGTTCGTCAAGAGCGTTTTCTTCCAAATTGCGAATGAGTTTTACAGTTTTTAATTTGTCGTATACTAATTTCACATTTTTATGAAGTTCTGCATTTTCTACAAATAGCAATTTAATTTGAGCATCATTGCAAATAAACTCTATTTGCTTTCCAGATGATGTTTCATAGATTGGCACCACCACTGCACCAATTGTCCACGCTGCAAAATCTAAAGTGACCCATTCAAATGAAGTATGAGCCATCACTCCAATTTTGTCATTCTTTTTGATGCCGCTAGCTACAAGGCCTTTTGCCACCTTAATCACATATTCATAAAATGAATTAGCAGTCAGGTAAACCCAGCTTCCGTATTTGGTCTTATAGGCGATTAGTTTTTCATTAGGCATTCTGCGAACTCTGTTTTGCAAAACAGTGCAGTTAGTGTCGCTAGATTTTATGTTTTTTATTTTATACATTTATGATGCTTTTATTCTGTTAGCTGTTTTGCAAGCTCCTCAAATTCATCTGGCTTCATAGCACCAATTTTTGAAAAAATTTGTTCACCGTTTTTGAAAGCTAAAATAGTTGGTATTGAAGAGATTTTATAAGCCATAGCAGTTTCTTTATTTTGGTCCACATCCACTTTTGCAAACTGTATATCAGAATGAGAAAGGGCCGCTTTTTCAAAAATTGGTGCAAACTGCTTACACGGCACGCACCAGCTAGCCCAAAAATCGACTATTAGTGCAGGAGTTTTGCTTTTGATTTCTTCAAAGTTTTCATTTGTGATATGTATGATTTCCATATATAAAGTTTATCATGAAGCACTGATTAATAACTTCCAAGTATTTATATAGTAAATTCCTTTATGATAAAACCAATTGTTATAATTTTGTTACAATTGCTTATTTTTATGGGTTTTTATGTAGAAAATTATTATAATTTAGGTATACACCGTTTTTAATAATGTAATTAGAATAAGGAGAGAATATGAAACTAATTCAAAGATTTTCAACTGTTTTAGTTGTTTTGATAGCAGCGTTTGCTGTGGTTGCGGCAGCTGGAGTAGCAAATTTTAAAGCCGATGCAAATGACACAAATATAGACCTGAATATAGATCAAAATATATCTCAAGACACTGATATGCAAATGCTTGAGAATCCTAATAGAGGATTTGGGCCTGAAATGATAGTCTGTGATTCAGTGGTTGGCGGAAGGCCTTGTACTGATTCCAAAGATGATTGGGGAACCTACAGGTATCATGAAATATACGATATGATGAACACATTCAAGGGCAGCACATATGCAGATTATGATAAACCTAAAACAGTTTATTTGCGTATGCTTGCGGAATCGTATGCAGATAAATCGTCATTTGATCAGGAGTTCTTGGACAGGGTGAATACAGTTTTTTCTATTTTGCGTGAATATAATGTAAAAGCGGTTTTTAGATTGGCATTTAATTGGGAACAAGCAGTAGAGCCATCTGTTGATAATGCTAGAGGACTTTGGCAATCATTAAAATCTACTCTTGAAGCGAATAAAGATGCTATTTTAGTGATTCAAGCAGGAACAGTTTGTGGCTGGAGCGAATGGACAAAAAGCTGTGCTAAAAATCACGATTTAGGCGCTATTTATAGAATTGTGTTAGATAATACGCCTAAAGATATAGATGTAGAACATCAATATGTTGATTTTGTAACACCTAATTGGACAGCTGAAGATGCTGCAAGAGATGCATATCATTCAGACCATTTTATAGGAGAATTTAATATGGGTGACTCTATTACGTGGAAAGGCCATGATATGACAAAAATGAAAACTAGTCATCCGCTTACGAGTTTGAACTCAATGGAAACATGGTGGGGTTGTAATTTATATGAGGCAGGATATAAACCAAAATCTCCTATTTTTGAGCCTAATACAAATGATATGGAGTTGAGATTTTTGAACTTTGCTGGCAGGATGGCTCAAACAAGGACCACAGTTTTGGATTTCACTCACGCTTATCTTGTTTATCAGATAGGCAGTGCAGACCCTTGGAAAGATAATGCAAAATGCAATTCGTCAGTCACTAATCCTGAAAAGTTTACCCTAGACCGTTACAAACATAAAAATTTGCAAGTAGTAAATGGCAGAATCACAGAAGGAAACTTTCCTTATGCCTCATCAGGAAGCTCCATTACAGCATTTGAATATATTCGCGATTATTTAGGTTATCGTTTGAAAATTACTGATGGAAATATGAAAGTCGCAAATAGTAAAGTGGATATTTCAATAGATTTGAAAAACTATGGTTTCGCACAGCCTTTTAGAATGACATCAGGCTTTGCTGTGATAAATGCTGATACAAATAAAGTAGTTTCCACATCTAATTTACCTGAAAACACATCTGAGGGTTGGATACCGTATAGCTCGTATGATGCTATCACATCTAAAGGTTTTGCACTTTGCACAGCAGCAATCACAGGAGAATGGTGTAAACAGTTTAAATCTATGAAGCAGCGTGATCTTCTAACTCATAAAGTTTCTGCCACACTTGATTTACCAAAAGAGCATGGCAACTATTATATTGGTTTTTATCTAAAAGATTATAATGCAAATCCAAACTTTGCTACATTTGCAAATGATTTAAAAGATGTGGATGGTGTGAAAATTCTGGACCCATCTGCTGTTATCAAAATATAATATATTATACAAATCTAATCTATAGCTCCACCGCTGCTCCGATTTTATTTATTCTGTGGCAGAGTAAGACGCTGTAAGGCTGATAGAATTATATTATGAAAGAAGTGGCTATACCTGAAAGTCTAAACAGTAAAAGAGCTGATTTAGGGTTATCTGCTCTTTTAGAAATGTCTCGTGCAAAAGTTCAAGATATGATAAAAAATGAAAAAATAAAACTTGTTTCAAAGGCTGGTATTGAGAATAGAGATATTGAAAAAGAGACTGTTAGTAAATCATATATACTTCAAACTGGTGATATATTCAGCGTTGATAACACGCAGCAAGATAAACCAAAGCTTTTTGCTGATATACCTATACTGTATAACGATAAAGATATTGTGGTCGTGAATAAACCAGCAGGAGTGGCGACTCATGAAGCAAAAAGCTTTCAAGGCGCGGATGTTTTCAATTCGCTAGTGGAAAGCGGCGTTTTGCCATCTATAAAAGATTCCAAAATCGTGCAAGATAAAGTGTATAATAGCAAAATATATAATGATAAGGAATATAGCGATTTAGAGGATATTCAGCCTCCTGGAATAGTTTCAAGATTAGATGTGGGCACTTCAGGAGTCCTGCTTATATGCAAATCGCAATTAGCTTATGATAATATGCTTGAGGCGTTTAAAAGTCATATAAATGTTGTTAAAAATTATGTGGCAGTAGTTCAAGGTCATTTAAAAGAAAAGTTTGCCACTATAGATTCTCCTATTGGAAGATCAGCAAAGCGCAAGTTTAGATTTGCTATAGTGGAATCTGGAAAACGCGCAATCACGCATTATAAGGTTAGAGAGTCTTATTCTGTGGGTGATTTAGTAGATATTGAATTGGCAACTGGAAGAACTCATCAAATAAGAGTTCATTTTTCTGAAATGGGTCATCCTGTTTTAGGGGATACTTTTTACGGAGCAAGCTCGCAAACAGCATCAGATTATAAATTGGCTCGTCCTTTTTTGCATTCTGCTAAACTGCAAATAATTCATCCTGTTTTGAATAAAGAAATGGAGTTTTCAGCGCCGCTTCCAGATGATTTGCAAATGGCGTATAAACTGCTGAGCGCTAAAGAGTTTTAGCATTTTTTAGTTATTTAATTTCTTTTAGATAAAACTTTAATTCGCCAATAGATTCCTCAATATCATCTAGCGCTCTATGAGTTTTTTTCTTAATAAACTGAATAGAATAAACATTTTCAAACACTAATTTTAGAGAGGAAACATCTAACATTCTATAATGAAGTTTTTGATTTAGCGTTTTCCATTCTTTTGCTATAAATAATCTATCTTGATGAATAGAGTTTCCTGCTAAAACGGGCGTAGCGTTTTCAAAATATGGGTTTATAAAATCTAAAAGCTCTTTTTCTACTGCTTTTGCACTTTTTTTTGCAGCTGCATTTTGCGAAATGAGTTTATCACGAGTTGTGCTCACTCCATCCCAAAAAGGGCCTACCATACGCTCTTTTACAAGTTTTTCATCAACTTTTTGTGCTGCTTGATATGTTGCAATTTTTTCCAACTTCCAATTTGTAATAATAGCAGCCACTTCAAGTATTTTGTCCTTTTCAGGGTCTAGCCCTGTCATTTCTAAGTCTATCCAAAGAAGTGCAGGTGCGTCCATATTGCTTTTATTCATAAAAAGATTCTATCACGGTTTTTTGCGGAAAAGCCGCTGTTTTAATTTGTTACTAGCTGCAATTATTGGCTTTGTATAAAAATGAAGCTGCTCCACTTTTAGCATTTTTAGCATAAATAAATATACTGCTGTCATACACCCTGCTATTATAATTAACTGGAATAGGGCTTCAAACCATCCTAAAAGATAAGTCCACCCAAGTAGCCATTTTGCAAGTAAACCAACTAATGCAGTTGGAATTGCAGCCATTGCCTCTTTAATATAAAACCCAGTTAAAGATTGTGTATTAAAAGCAGAGCCTAACTCTTTTTTTAGCCCCCATGTGAAAAAACCATAATCTACCCAATAAGCTATCACAGCACTCACAACTACTAAAATAGTCCATATTTTAGGCGGTGCAAATAAGGAAAAACTTATTACTAATGCAAGAGATACTGCTGCATAAGGTAAGGAATATAAAAATGCTTTTTTAGCATCTGAAAATGCAAAGAAAACCTTTTTCATTAAAAGTATATTTGAAATAGGAATTAGCACAAATGAAAACGGCACAAGCAATGAGCAAATCGCATCAAACGAAAAAGTAGAAGCAGAGGGAATTAAAACTTTCACAATATGATTAGCTTCAAGTAAAATTATTAAAAATGAAATGACCATAAACACAGTTACTGTTTTAATTCCCGATATAATTTTTTCCCCTACAGCGCGCACATTTTTTTCAGTTGCATCTTTTGCAAGCTGAGTGAACATAGCAGTGGCTACTGACACAGCCGCCAGTGAATAAGGGACTATATAAATAATCACTGCCTGCGTAAAAGAAGCATTTCCAGCAATAGATAATTGGGAAGCAGGGTCTGATCCTGCAGCAGCAATTGGTGCGTCAGATGCTATTTTTATAAATACCAGCGCCACTATTTCTTCTAATAAAACTATTAAGAATGTCCAAAGTGACACGTTTGTTATTTCTCTCAAACCAATACCTTTTAATCCAAAACTAATTTTGTATTTGAAATTAGACTTTTTCAAAGGTATAAACATTAAAAGAGACTGCACTACAATTCCTAAAGTGGCTGTGAGACATAAAAGAGCAATCATAGGAGCATTCCAGCTTGATAAGTTGTTAACAGAGTCAATTGTATGGATATGCCGTATATAAATAATAAATGTAATAAACCCTGTAATAGATATTATATTATTTGCCACTGGAGCCCATCCATAAATGCCAAACCGCTCATTAGCAGATGAGACCTGCCCTAAAATAGTATAGAGCCCGTAGAAAAAAATCTGCGGCATACAAATATATGAAAACGCTATAGCAAGTTCAATTTGTGGCATAGTCCAATGTATACCTGCATATAGTCTTACAATAAAAGGAGCAGCAAGTGTCAGCAAAATAGTAATGATAAGAATTATAATCCCAAAAAGAGTTAGCAATTTGTTTAGCCGCTCTTGGGAGTTTTTTTGATTTTGAGCTTTTATAATTTGTGGCACTAAAATAGAGTTTAATATGCCACCGGAAATAATCACTAACATTGTATTTGGTATATTATTTGCGATATCAAATGAGTTAGCCGCTATTCCTGTAGCCCCAAGAGCGGCTACAAGGGCTATTGAACGCAGCTGACCTGTGATTCTTGAAAAGAGTGTACCTAATGCTAAAACTGATGTTTGCTTTGCTATATTAGTTTTAGGCTGTAGGCGCTTTTTAATTTCATTAGTGTCTAAAACGACAGTATCTACTGGTGGCTCAAAACTTTTAGACATTTAATCCCTTTTGGCGCGTGTCTACTGTTGAGCGCTTTTTGATTGTTCTAATAAGTCCTATAACAAATAAAATTGGAAGCAGTGCAAAAAACACTATTGTGCCTACTGTGGTAAATTGAACGAAAATGTTTACTTTTGGTTCTACTGAGTTTCCTATTTGCTTACCGTTTCCGCTAAATAGAGTTAGCTTTATACTTGTGCTTCCATTAGCTCTTGCATGAAGCGGTATATTTATGGACTGCTGAGAGTTTGGCTCTAATTCTACAGGATAAGAATCTTTATCAGTAGTAATATAATTATTATGGTCTATATGCAGATTTAGTTTTACTTTTTTGCCAAGAGTGTTTTTTATTCCGACTGAAAACTGTATATCAGAGGCTAATATATTTACAGAATCGCTTGTGCTTATTTTCACAGTATCTAATAAGGAATTTGTCACAGAGTCTAGTTGACTAAAAAGTTCTGAGCGTTTGGGTATATTTTTTTCTAGGCTTTGAGAGGCAAGTCGTGCAGCATAATTATATATAAAGTTTTGAGAGGAATTATAAAGAGATATGCCGTTAGAAAAATCTGATATTTTATCTAAATTGCTGTAAATAGTTGCCATATCAAAGTGATTTAATTCTGCAGGATTTGGTGCCGCTGCATCAGGCATTTGCATTGCAGGACCTGGCTCTTTAATATCAGAAAACTTTGTAAAGTTTAGCCAATTAGCACTTTGCATAGCGTTTGATAGATTTGATAAATCGCTATCAGAAAACTTTTCTATAGCAGTTCTGTCAAATGCGGCGAGGACAGTTCGCGAAATAGAGGGCAGTTCCATATTTATGAATGCAGTTTCTGCCATAAATCTTGCAATTCTGCCAGTGGGTGTATTTTCGCTATTAGCTTTTTCACTTGTAGCTTCACCAGATAAAGTTTTTGATAGTGTGAAATCAGCAGTGTAGCCAAAAATTGGTTCGCCCTCTGCAGGAATTGTGTTTTCAGGAGTTGGTGTGAAAATGTTATCATTGGTGCTATTATCAGGAACTATAATACATTTTTTAATGTTCGAACTTTTTAGCGCTTCTATAACAGCCTTATCTATTTGACCTTGATTAAACCACGCGATAGTTTTATTAGAGTTTTTGTATGCTGCAGCCCCTAATAGATTATAAACTCCTAAATTATAAAGATTAGTGTTATTATGGGTTAATGCAGTAATGTTTATATCATCATATGGTAAATAATAAGTATCGCCCTTGAGCAATTTTTTGAAAGCAGAAACTTTTTTTTCATCTTCATTATCTGATGCAAGTTCAAGTGCTGAATAAATAGCTGGGTCTATTATTAGTGTTATATTTTTGTTGATATTTGCAAATCGCGAGAGTTTATTTAGATTTCCGGCTGGAGCTATTGATCTACTCACAGCTTTTGCTTCATCAGTGATAGATGGTTTATAATATGATATATCATCAAAATGTGCGGCAATAGAAAGATTTAAAGGAGTTTGTGGTTTATTTACACCATCAAAAACTGTAAAAGTTTTTATAGATTGATCAAAGTTTTTTCCCTCTTGAAAGATCATAACTCTTTTAGGTCCCCAAACCGTGCTAGAGTCAAATCCAAAATCAGACATTTTGTAAGACATAGTGATTCTCTCCTGTGAAGAAATGTTATATTGACTTGAAAATAAGCAGGAATTATTAAAGCTTGAAGAATTGCTTTCATCAGATCCGTTAGCCCAACTTTCAAGAGCAGTTCGCGTGGAAAGAGTAGTAGATGGGTCTATACATAATACAAAGCGTGTGTTTTGCAAAGTATAACTTTTATCGGTATTATCTCTATTAGCATTATCTCTACCAGTATTGCCTTTATTAGAGGTCTGATCGTTTTCAGGAATCTTTGCGTAAAATGATACTTCAAAATTGCTTTTCGCGCTCGATATATAAGATAGGGAGTCTAATGTTAGCTGCAGAGTTGGTTCTGCTTGAGGAGCTTGCGCATTAGCAAATTTTTCACCAGTTTGAGAGTTTGCAAAAAAAGAGGCTGCAAATAAAAAAATTGGAAAAAAAGAAACTAAAAATTTGCGCATAAACACTTTTATAATTGACACCTTTATAAACTCATACGGTCAAAAGCGAATTTTACTAACTTCTTCTCTGCAGGATAAGATAATTTATTTTGCAAATCATCTTTTTCAATCCAGCGAACATCTATTATATTTTCTTCACTAATTTCTTCTGTTTTGAGCGCCCCGCCATCTGCCTCTAATATAAAATAATAAACATATTTATGGACTTTTATGTTTCCTGCAAAAAACCAATAGTCTGTTACGCCTAGTCGGTCAACTATATGAGTTTGCAAACCAGTTTCTTCAAACACTTCTCTTACTGCTGCATCTGCAGGAGCTTCATCTTTTTCGATATGACCTTTTGGAAAAGTCCAGTCTTTTTTATTTTTTCGTGATAATTTAGCAATTAGAACCACTTGAGAGCCGTTAATTATAATACCGCCTGCAGAATATTCTGTAAGCTCCTCCACATCATCTAATTTATTATGCCACCTTATTTCTTCATCGGGAACTTTTTGAGCTCTTTTTGCATTTTTAAAAGGATCAGAAAAAGCTGTAGTAGGGGAGATTTCTGCTTTCGCAGCAGTTGGTTTTTTGAAAACCCCTTTAGCAAAAAGATCTGGCGACATCATATATCTATTCTATCACGAATAACACCTTTACCCTATCTTGTAATTATGTGCTACTTTGGAAAAAATGAAACTTACTAAAAACTGCAAAAAGCTTCCCACTGCTAGTATTATCACCAGCCATGCAAAAAGCAAATTAGAATCTATATATAGTTTTGCCAAATAAATCTGCTCTCCAATAGAGCCAGCGGTTAGGCTGATAACTTGAGCGGTCACTGCTGATTTGAATGCGAATCCTATTCCTATATTGCTTGACGCAAAAAGGGATGGAACTATTTGGGGTAAGTGAACGCGAAAGATTCGTGTAAAGATGCTTGCTCCAAACACATCAGCAATTTCATCAAGTTCTTTATTCATATTTTCTAAACTTGAAAAAGTGTTTAGATAAATAATTGGCGCCACCGTGATGATAATAATCACAGCACCTACGTTTACTGGCGAAAAATAAAGTAAAAGTCCCATAATTATCACAACTATAGGAGTGGATCTACAAAATGCTACTATTGGATCTATTAAAACTCTAAATAGTGTGGACTTGTAAGCTATATATGCGAAAATAAGCCCAAGCAAAAATGATATTAAGAAGCCTAAAACCACCAAGCAGCATGTGTATAAAACTATATTAAGAGTTTCAAATGTGGCTAATTTTATTAGCTCTTGAAATACTGTAGCAGGTGTAGTCTCTATTTTGAATAAAGACCCGAGTATTTGCCAAATTATGAGCCAGAAGCACGTACTTGCAATTCTATAAAGTCTTAATTTCCAGCTCAAAAACATTTTTTGCCTTTACCATTTTTTGCCTTGAAAATCAGTAGAGCCATTTACTAAATCGTAGGCATTTAAGTACTCAGAGATTCCTCCTGTATTTTGATTTTGGAGTTGATTTTGACTATTTT
>JAITBJ010000026.1 GCA_031283665.1 Candidatus Opitulatrix cubana | reverse complement strand
ACTGATTCACAAGTCATCACCCCGAAGGGATCAGTCAAGTTTCACCGTTCGACTTGCATGTGTTAAGCACGCCGCCAGCGTTCGTCCTGAGCCAGAATCAAACTCTCCATAAAAAATTTGCATGAAAATCACGTAACACTCGGTCGAAGTACTTGATATACTACTTTCCTCGCTTTTACATAATTTTCTCTACAAATTTTTTATGGAGAGAACTATGTATGCTTGGTGCTGTATATCAGTTTCGAAAAATTTCCCTACAATTTTTATGAAGAGAAAAATGTGTGCGAAGCACTCCGATAATTACGTGTTTTCAAAACTCTTATGTTGAATTAATTCCAACAAAATTGTTCGAAACTCACAAACAGTATATTTTAAAATATACATGGTTGCAAATTCATGATTTCTGCCTTCAAATTTTTGCAAACTTGAAAACATATTTCATGAGTTGGCATTTATAAATACGCTATTGAGTTTTTGCTACTACCATTAGTTTTGAGAATTGTCTACCTCCAAAAAAGGTTGTAGATTCCTACTCAAAACAATTCATTTGATAGTTGTTTTGGTGCTTTTAGCACCGTATGTGTCTGATTTTGCAATTACTATCACAAATTCGACACTGCCCTTATATAAATAAAGGCACTATTAACAGTATAAACCCTTTTTTCAAACAATAAAAATTATTTTACAACAAATACATCAAACCGAAAAATATGGTACCATATAAATATGCATAAATTATATGCTTTTGACCTAGACGGGACTTTAGCGCTTTCAAAATCCAAAGTTTCAGCTTTTATGAGTCAGTCTCTTTCTCAATTACTAGATTTTGCGCAAATATGCATTATTTCAGGGGGGAAATATGAACAATTTGAGCAGCAGCTATTAGCATATTTGGATCCTTTAGCACATTTAGAAAAACTTCATATTATGCCAACATGCGGGACTAGATATTATAAATGGTCTGGAAAAGCTGAAACTTTGGATTTTGAACAAGTATACGCTCGCAATCTAACTGACAGTGAAATAGATAAAGCTGTGAAAGCTATAGAATATGAAGCAAAGCGGTTAGGCCTGTGGGAAGAAAAAAGCTGGGGAGGCAAAATTGAAAACAGAGGAAGCCAAATCACATTTTCTGCATTAGGTCAAGAAGCTCCAGTAGACCAAAAAGAACGATGGGACCCAAATAACACTAAAAAGAATAAATTGAGAGAGGCTGTGGCGCTCCATATTCCTAATTTAGAGGTTCGCTCGGGTGGGTCTACCTCTATAGACATTACCAAAAAAGGAATTGACAAAGCATACGGTATGAAAGAGCTGAAAAAAATTACTGGTATCGAGTTTAGACAAATGCTCTTTTTTGGAGACCGTTTAGACAAAGAGGGCAATGACTACCCTGTAAAAGAATTAGGAATTGAATCTATTGAAGTTAATAACCCAGACCACACTTTGAAACTGGTGAAAAAAATACTGAATGACTTTGAGAGCGGAAAAAAGTAATTTACTATTTTTCAAAAACTAAAATGCTTCCTATTCTGCTAACTTTTAGTTTTGGCAAATTTAAAGGCTTTTGACCTGAAAAATCGTAAATTAAATCGTATATTTGCAAAATATGAGCATTGAGTAGACGGCTCATATCCATTCCCACATTTTCTAATGCTATTTTCAAAACACGAGCTGTGATACCTTTTGGATACTCTGAAAGATTTTCAGCCGATAATCTGATCATATTCTTTTCAGGTTTTGAAATTAAAAGATCTTCAAAATCTAATTCAGCTATAAGCTGCAAACAGTCATCATCTTGGGCGATAAGCTCTGCAGTTTTAGCAAGTTGCTTTTCAATATCTTTTCCTAAAACATCTCTCATAACAGGTAAAAGAGTGTTTCTAACCTGCGAACGCAAAGGAAGAGATGAATTGTCAGCATTTAGAGAGCCATTAGTAGGGTCAGACCAAAAATCAAGACCTTTCTCTTTGCAGATTTCCTCTGTGTCAGACCGCGTTATAGATAAAAACGGTCTAGCAAAAATGCCATTATTCTCTCTCATACCTGATAAAGCAGACATACCAGATCCACGAGAAAGCGCTAACAGCACAGTTTCTGCTTGGTCATTTAGAGTATGCCCTAAAAGCACGACAAAAGCACCATTTTCAGTTGCTATTTTTTCAAGAGCTGCATAACGCTGCTTTCTAGCAGCTGCTTCTGGGCCACCATCTTTTTTATTGACTAACACTTTTTCAACTATCACATTATCAAATCCTAAAGTGGTGCACTGATTAGCAGCTTTTTCGGCAACTTTATCAGAGCCGTCTTGCATTTGATGATCTATAATTATCGCAAGAGTTTTCAATTCAAACTTATGAGCTGCTTTTTGTGCAACCGCAGCCAGCGCTAAAGAATCTGCGCCACCCGATACAGCCACAGCAACTGTGGAATATGAGTTTTTGACTGTTGATTTTGAAAATGGAAGTTCAGGGTCATAATTTTGCTCGTCATTTTCCGGTTGTGAAAAATAATCATTTGTAATTGTAGAAAATAATGCATTAGATACAGCACTATATGCTGCAGAAAAAGACTTAGACATTTATGTAAGAAGATTTAGAATAAATGAGTAATAAGACCGCCTGCTGCAAAAAGAGGAGCAAATAAAATAGCAACCATATTCACTACTTTTATCAAAGCATTAAGTGCGGGACCAGATGTGTCTTTTGTGGGATCGCCTACTGTGTCGCCCACTATTGACGCCATATGAATCTCTGAACCTTTTAGCCCATCCATCTCCACTAATTTTTTAGCGTTATCCCATGCACCGCCAGCATTATTTAAAGAGTTTGCAAGCATAAGACCTACTACTATAATTCCGATTAGCAAACCTGCTAGAGATGATGGACCTAAAAGAAATCCTACTGCTAATGGAGTCAAAATAGCCATTAGACCTGGAACTATCATTTCTTTTAGAGCAGCAGCTGTAACAATATCTACGCATTTTGCATACTCAGGTTTTTCAGTACCTTTCAAAATGCCTGGCATAGCTTTAAACTGTCTACGAACCTCATCTACCACTTTTGATGCTGCTTTTGAAACAGCTTGCATAGTCACAGATGTGAATGCAAACGGCAAAAGACCGCCTATAAGCAAACCCACTAAAAGCAGTGGCGATGATATAGAAAGATCTATACCTTGAGAAGCTTGACCGCCGTTATTCATTATAACTAAACCAGGTGCTTTTGATGCAGAAACAACTGAAAGTTGTGGAGCACCAGATGCGACATTAGCGATAAGCTCGTTGATTTTTGCGTGATAATCTGCGAAAAGAGCTAAAGCACCAAGAGCAGCAGACCCTATTGCATAACCTTTTGTGACTGCTTTTGTAGTGTTTCCAACAGCATCTAACTCATCAGTGATTTGACGAACTTCTTCAGGCAGTGAGCTCATCTCTGCGATTCCACCAGCATTATCAGTGATTGGTCCATAGGAGTCTAGGGCCACAATTATACCTGTTGTAGAAAGCATAGCTACAGCACCAATTGCGATACCGTATAAACCTAGATTTGTGTCAGCGCCTCCTGGACCTGCAGCAATATAGTATGAAAGCAGAATGCCTATTACAATTGTAATCACTGGCAAAATTGTGGATTCGAAACCGAGTGCTAATCCTGAAATAATGTTTGTAGCTGGTCCTGTTTCAGATGATTTACGAATTATTTTAACCGGTCTATGCTCTGTGGAAGTATAATACTCTGTGAAAACAACCATTAAAACGGTTATTGCCACGCCTACTAATGTAACAAAGAAAAAGCGCTGATATTGAGAACCTAAAACAGCATTTGTAATAAAGTAGAACGCTATAATACTCAAAACGCAGGAGACAGCCACACCTTTATAAAGAGCTGGCATGATTTTTGCATTTTTTCCTAATTTCACACAGAACACTGCAATAATAGATGCTATAATTGCAGCAGCGCCGAGCAGTAGTGGATATAAAATAAACGGATTCAAAGATGTGCCCGCTAGCACTAATGCGTTACTAACCACGCCGCCTAACATCATAGATGCTATAAGTGTGACAGCATAAGTTTCAAAAAGGTCTGCACCCATTCCAGCGCAGTCGCCCACATTATCGCCTACATTATCTGCAATAGTTGCAGGGTTTCTAGGATCATCTTCTGGGATGCCAGCTTCCACTTTTCCAACAATATCAGCACCCACATCTGCTGCTTTTGTATAAATGCCACCGCCTACACGAGCAAAAAGTGAAATAAGTGATGCTCCGAATCCGAAACCGACCACTAACTGCAAATCGCCAAAAATAATATAGAGCAGGGAAACTCCTAACATAGAAAGTCCAACTACGCCAAGCCCTGTAACAGAGCCACCTTTGAAAGCTATATCCAATGCTTTTTTCAGGGACTGCTTTGCAGCTTGAGCTGTTCTCACATTCGCACGCACTGAAACATTCATACCTATATAACCAGCGGACCCTGAAAAAAGCGCACCGATTAAAAAACATATAGCGATTTTTACACTGTCAAGATTATCTTTTGGCAAAAGCGCTGCTATTAGCGCTGCTAAAATCACAGCTGCTATTGTTATCACTTTATACTGTCTATTCAAATAAGCACGAGCTCCCTCTTGAATAGATTTAGAAATGCTTTGCATTTCATCAGACCCTTGATCTGCTTTTAGAACTCTAAACGCTAAAATAGCAGAAAATGCAATAGATAGCAAACCTGAAATAGGCGCTATATAGAAAAAAGCTTCATTGGTTATCATAAAATATCCTTTCAATTCAAATATCTACTCCTATAAAGGAGTATAAATATATTTTAGCATAAATCTTATTCTATAATGAAAAGATTATTTATAAACGGTGCTGTTTACCACATCTGCAAGGCGCTTCAGATTCTCATCTTCAAAAAGGGCTTCAAGCGGCACGAGTTTGCCATCATTATCTGCTAACGGGATTCTCCAATTAGGATATTCATTATTTGTGCCTGGCTGATTCTGTACTCGCTTTTCTCCTACAGCATCTACAAATGTGCTACATATTAAATATGATGGAGATGATGCAAGCATTTTGTAAAGCGCCAAAATAATATCTTCTGTAGTAGGATTTTTCTCTTTCAAAAATCTGCCCCTGCGAAGAAGCTTTATCATTTTATTCACATCTTTTTTCACACTTGCAAGAAAAACATCATAAGGCTGAGTGAGCAGCCCTAATTTATTTCTCAGCTTTGCATGCTCATATTCTAAATAGCCTGCAGTAGGTGGAAAATCGTGATTTGTGACAGCAGAAATTGCTAGTTTTCTGTATCGCTTGCTCGGACGAAAACCGTTTTTAGTACGCTCTTCCCAAACAATGCTTGTGCCCATAAGTCCGTGGGTTTTTAAATAGTTTTTTACAATATGAGTCACCATTCCCATATCTTCGCCAATAACAATAGCATTATTCCGCATAGCCTCTAAACATAAAATGCCTATCATAATATGATGATTATAGTAAACATAAGCGCCCTCTTTAGCAGTATGATTTTCTGGAATATACCAGAGTCTAAACATCCCTAAAATATGATCTATTCTCACAGCGCCAACATTTTGCAAGATTTTGCGGACTAAATTGCGGAACGGTTCATAACCTTTCTCCTCCAATGCTATCGGTGAAAGAGGGGGCTGTGACCAGTTTTGACCCATTTGATTAAATGTGTCTGGAGGAGCGCCAACAGTAGCAGAATAAATATAATCATTTGGATTTGCATAAACATCAGCACCGAGCGGATGAACGCCAACAGCAAGGTCAGCGATAATTCCTAGTTTCATACCTGATGCTTTTGCCCGCTTTTGAGCACCAGACAGCTGCTGCTCGGCAATCCATTGTAGCCATTTATAAAACTCTACTGTTTTAGGGTGCTTCAATACCATTTTTTTAACAGATTCGTCTGTGATTTTAGTTGTTTTTGTCCAGGCGGTGTCATCTTCTGCAGGTGCACCCCATTTCTCATAAAGCATAGACCATATCGCAAAGCCTTGAAGAGCATCACCCTCTTCAGTTTTATATTTATCAAACTCTTTTTCGCGACTTGAAACCATCCCCGATTTGAAAATAATTTCAAGAGCCTCACGCTTTGCTACCCAAGATTTATCTCTATCTATATTATCTACTTCTGTGTTTAAATCTTTCACAGAGTCTTTCAGAGATAGCACTTTTTTCTTGTCTGATGGAGATAAATCTTCAAACTCTGGAATAGTTTCAGGACGGATATATATATTATTCAAAAACTGACGAGATGTTGGCAAATATGGTGATGGCGTGATGTGACCGTTTGGCTCACCAGAATGAGTGGGGTTAATAAGCATAAAATCAGCACCGTTTTTGCTCGCTGATAATTCACAGCTTACTGCTAAATCCTCAAAATCGCCAACTCCCCAAGATTGGGATGATCTAACAGAATAAAACTGACTCATATATCCCCAACGCTTATGCTCATCCAAAAATTGTGGAAGATCTATTATAGATGGAGCTACTATATAATATGATAAAAACTTTTGATTATTATATTCTACCCAGATTTTATGATACCCAGGGTCGATATCAGCTTTTACTTTCTTTACTATATGAGCTATTTCCACACCCTCCACAATTTTTGTGTCATTACATCTGCCAGAATCTATACGATAAAGCTCTGATATTTGGCCAGACTCTTTTTCTAATGTAACAACTGCTAAATTGCCTTTGGGAATGTAAAAATCAAATTGAGTGTTTTCACCGATTTCTTTAAATACTGTAGGAGATAGTGGGCGTTTCCAGTCTTTCAAATCTGCTTGAGCTAGAGACTTTTCAATTGCTTCTACACTATTAGCTTCTACTCCAAATGACTCCAAAACTAGCTGCAAAGCTGTTTCAGAAATCTGAATTAGTTTACCTTTAGGACCTATAAAAAAACTTGGTATATTATATTTTGTAGCTAAATCTATTAACGGGGATTTTCTTGTATCACGCTTTGTCATAATGTTAGTATACCATAAATACACTATATAATATAGAATAGTCCATTATACAATACCTTATTTATATAATACCCTATTTATATAATACCCACGCGCCACGAGATTTAGTCCAGTAAATTTGACCACCCTCGTAATCTTGATATGTTTTGCCATCGGCTGTTTTCTTTTCCTCGCTTACAGGATAACCTAATTTTCCTCCGCGTGACCCTAAATTGTTATATAAATCACCTATTGCACCGTGTGTGGTAAATGCTCCCTTTCCGCTCTTCCAAAAGATTTTGCCAGATTCAAAAATCTGCCCTGCTCCTTGAGAGCCAGCCATTTCATTAGATCTAGGAAGTCCTAAATATGAAGAAGAGCCGTTTATAGAAGCATATTTTGATTTTATAGCACCCCATACAGAATAAGATTGTCCACGAGTTTTATTCCAATATATGTTTCCACCTTGGAATGTTTGAGCAGCACCCTTTGCAAATGTTAGCTCACCGCTTGTAGGATATTTTAATTGTGACAGTTGACCACCAACTTCTTTATATCTGT
>JAITBJ010000020.1 GCA_031283665.1 Candidatus Opitulatrix cubana | reverse complement strand
ATAAAAAATGATGCAGGAGACTATTTTGATCCAAAAGATTATGCTGACGAAAAAGGACCTATAGTAGTTTTAGATATTCACGGTATATAATTTTTGAGACTATTTTAGTGGAATAGATTTTTCCACAATTTGAGCTAGCTCTTCTGCAATTTCCACAGCTTGATTTTGCGTAGATGCTTCCACCATCACTCTAACAAGCGGTTCAGTGCCTGATGGCCGCAAAAGCACTCTTCCATTATTTCCTAACTTTTCTTCAGCAGCTTTTACAGCTTCCAAAATGTTAGAATCAGAGTTTGCTAAATCTTTTTTTACGCCTGTTACATTTACTAGCGTTTGCGGAAACTTAGGTATTTTGGAAGCTAATTGGGATAAACTATCTTTTCCTTTTGCAAAAATATCTATTAACATAATCGCTGAAAGAGTGCCATCTCCTGTTGTGGAAAAATTAGCGTTTATAATATGCCCTGACTGCTCTCCCCCAAAAGTATAATTTTTCTCACGCATAGCCTCTGTCACATATCTGTCACCTACAGCAGTTTGCAAAACTTTTATATTTTGCTCTTCCATAGCCTTTATAAAACCTAAATTGCTCATAACAGTGGCCACTACTGTATTATCTACTAAACTTCCCTCGTTTTTAAGTTCTTTTGCGATTATGCCCATTATTTTATCACCATCAACTAAAGCACCTTTTTCATCCACCGCTATTAACCTATCAGCATCACCATCAAATGCCACTCCTAAATCAGCCCCTGCTGCCACAGTCATAGCTTGAAGCTGCTCGGGGTGCGTAGACCCGCAATTTAGATTTATATTTGCTCCATCAGGCGAATCGTTAATCACAAAAACTTGAGCACCTAACTTTCTCAAAACTTCAGGCGCTGTGTGAGAAGCTGAACCGTTTGCAGGATCCACAGCCACTTTCACACCTTTAAACGGCTGAACATTATCAGTGGTTGCTATGCAATTTACTAAATAATTTACATATCCCTCGCTTGCATTATGATAGTCAACTGATATATGACCTACTTTTTCTGCAAGAGGCGCATCAAAAGGTTGGTCTAAAAGATTTTCAATTTCATCTTCTACCTCATCAGGCAGTTTGAAACCGTTTGAACCGAAAAACTTAATGCCATTATCTTGCATAGGGTTATGAGATGCCGAAATCACAGCTCCTAAATCCACTCCAAGATTTTGTGAAAGATAAGCTACTGCAGGAGTGGGAATAATTCCTACATCTATCACATCTATACCTGTAGATGCTAATCCTGCGCAAAGAGCTGATGATAAAAACTCTCCTGATAATCTAGTATCTCGTCCTACCACTGCTCTTTTATGAGCCACAGATATATTATTTGTTAAAATCCTACCCGCACTTCTTCCAAGTTTCAATGCTAAATCAGGCGTAAGAAAATCGTTTGCGAGGCCTCTAACCCCATCAGTGCCAAATAATCTGGCCATAAATTATCTCTTTGAGAATTGTGGAGCTTTTCTAGCCTTTTTCAAACCAGCCTTTTTTCTTTCTACCACTCTTGCATCACGAGTTAAGAAACCAGCTTTTTTCAAAATTGCTCTATTAAAATCTTTATCAGCTGCATTAAGTGAACGGGCAATTCCTAATCTCACAGCTCCTGCTTGACCGGACAAACCGCCTCCATTTACATTCACTGTTATATCATAACTTCCCAAATTGCCAACTGCTTTGAGTGGGGCAATAACTATTTGCTGATGAACTTTATTAGGGAAATACTTATCTAATTCTAAATTGTTGATATTCCAATTGCCAGCACCTGGTTTAATAGTAACCCTTGCAATAGCTTCTTTTCTTCTACCAACAGCTGATGCAAGATTTAGTTTTCCAGAAGCTTGACTGCTATTTGCATTTTCTTCCTTTTCTAAAGTCTTTTTTAGTTGCTCTAGTTTTTCATCTTCTGCAGTTTGATTATCTACCATTTTATCCTTTTATATCTAACTAACTCTTATACCTGGCTAACCTGCTCAATTGTATATTTTTCAGGTTTTTCAGATTCTAATCCGTGATCAGTGCCTACGCACACTTTCAATTTCTTAATTTGCGCAGATGCTAATTTATTTGATGGAAGCATACCTTTAACAGCATGCTCTACTATTCTTACAGGATTTTTCTCCATAACTTCAGCATAAGTAGCCTTTGATAAACCGCCTGGATAACCGGAGTGATGATAATACATTTTATTCTGCTCTTTATTACCTGAAACGGAAACTTTTTCAGCATTCACCACTATCACATAATCGCCACAATCTAAATTAGGTGAATAAAGTGGTTTCAATTTCCCTCTTAAAAGATTTGCTACAGCCACAGATAAACGACCTAATGGCACGCCAGCAGCGTCAACTATATACCATTTACGATCAATCTCGTTTGGTTTTGCTGTATAAGTTCTCATATATCTAGTTTACACTATTATAAGCCTTTACAAAATTAAAAAGTTCTTCCAGCCTATCAGAGTCTTTTGCGCTCGTAAATTGAAAAACCTTATTATCTAAAGTAGCTTGCTGACCTTTTACCACAATAGATGTAATCTCTTTTTCCTGTGCAAGATTTTTTACTCTTTGCAAAGCGAATATATTTTCAACGCATAATGGGTATTTACCAAAACGGTCATTTATATCTTTTTTAGTTTTTTCAATTTCTTCATCATTTTTTGATAAATCTATTAAGCGATAAACCTCTAATCTTAAAGACTCAATATCTATATATTCTACAGGTATATGCAAATCAAAATCAGTTTCTAATTTTATTGGTTTTTCAAGTTTTACATTTCCTGTTTTATAGATTTGCAAAGCTTCTTCCACCATTTTTGTGTATAAATCATAACCTACACCCTCAATTTTTCCAGACTGCTCTTTTCCTAAAAAGTTTCCTGCTCCTCTCAGCTCCAAATCTGTCATAGCAATGCGAACACCAGAGCCTAACTTTACATTTTCAGAAATAGTTTCTAACCGCTTATAAGCATTTTCTGACAAAAGCTGTTTATTATCATAAAATAAATAACAAAAGCTCTGTGTCAAGCTTCTGCCCACGCGCCCTCTTATTTGATGAAGCTGAACTAGTCCTAGATTTTGAGCATCATCTATTATTAGCGTATTAACATTTGGTATATCTATTCCGGTTTCAATAATTGTAGTGCAAAGCAGTATGTCAATTTCACCATTATAAAATGCTAATGTTATTTTATCTAATTGAGCTTTGTCCATTTGCCCGTGTGCTACAGCTATTTTGACTTTGCTATCTAAATTGCGTTTTAGCTCCTGCAAAGCTTTTTCCATAGTTCTGATGTTATTATGAACATAAAAAACTTGTCCGCCTCGCAAAATCTCTGAACGAATTGCTGTAATTACCAAATTAATTGACTTAGGCGTTACCCGCGTAATAATAGGCTGTCTATTCAAAGGCGGAGTGACTAACATAGAAAGCTGCTTCACGCCAGACAACGCCATTTCTAGAGTTCTTGGAATAGGTGTAGCTGATAGACTCAAAATGTCTACAGTAGGATTTTTCGCTTTTAGTTTCTCCTTTTGCTCTACTCCAAATCTTTGCTCCTCGTCAATGACTGCAAGTCCTAAAGCATAGAAACTAATTTTATCAGACAGCAATTTATGAGTTCCAATTATTATATCTACTTTTCCTGCTTTAGTATCTTCAATTATTTCACGAGTTTTTTTAGCACTTTGAAATCTTGACAAATACTCAATTCTAATAGGTGCATTTTGAAAGCGCTTTTTTGCTGTCTGATAATGTTGAGAAACTAAAAGCGTAGTCGGCGCTAATATCGCCACTTGTTTAGCATTGTCTACAGCTTTAAATGCTGCTCTAAAAGCTATTTCAGTTTTGCCATACCCCACATCACCGCATATAAGCCTATCCATAGGATGAATAGACTCCATATCAGCTTTTACGTCTAAAATTGTCTTAACTTGATCAGGAGTTTCTGCAAAAACAAACTCGCTATCAAAATCTTTCTGTGCAGGAGTATCTGGTCCAAAAGCAAAACCATCAGTTGCTAAGCGCTTTGAATAAAGACTAATAAGCTGCTCAGTAATCTGCCTTGCAAGACGCCTTGCATCGCGTCTAGCTTTCTTCCAATGAATAGACCCTAAACGAGATAAAGAAGGATTATCATTCCCTATATATTTTGTAATTTCTGATAAATTTGATGTGGATACTAATAATTTGTCAGTTTCATCTGATTTTCCCGACGGTGCGTACTCTATTTCAATATATTCTTGATATTTAGTATTGGTATTACCAATATATCGCTTTGCAAGACCTAAATACTTTCCAATGCCATACCGCTGGTGAACAAGTATTTGCCCTGTTTCTAATTCTATAGGATTTATACTAGCTGACAGCTTCACGACCTTTTCTGTATTAGCTACAAAAGTATCTGGTATTCTTTCTAAAAACTGCAAAAGGGGTTTATCACAATCTAACAATTCATCATAATCTAGTTGTTTTTCATAACCTAAATAACAAATATCATTTTGAAAAGAATCTACTACTGTAATTTTGTCTGATAAATTGTCTAGCAGCTCATCCCAATTGAAATAGTGATTTTCAAATGGTTTTCCCTGTAAATAATAATTTGCTAAATCTTTAAAATCTTGAACTTTTGAAGAGATTAAAGGCATATCTGGAATAACTATTTTATGTGTGCGACTTATAAACTCTAAAAGACTTTTATCATTTTTATCTCGTTTACTTTTGAAAAAATACTCCACAGGAAAAACTTCTATTTTCTTTAAGTCGTTAGCATTTGGCTCCTTTTCACTTAACTGTGTAAAAATGTCAAACTCTTTAATAGTCTCAAGCTCGTTTCCGAAAAAATCTAATCTATACGGTATCCCGCTCGCAGCTTCACATATGTCAATTATAGACCCTCTAACAGCAAAAGTTCCAGGTTCGTCTACTAAAGGCTCGCGGGTATATCCTGCATCTATTAATTTTGATAATATATTCTCAAAATCATAGTTTTTATTCTTTTCAAACTGCAAAGTTTGCATAGATGCTTTTTTTAGTTTCGCCTCATCAAGAGGGAATAAAGATAGACGATATGGCAAAATTGCTATTTGCAAATTAGCAATTTCACTTACCATTTTTGCATTCCTTGCTATATCAGATTTTGAAACTTGTTTTTTATTTTCATTATCTGCAAAAAAAGCATCTATATCAGCAAATCTGCCTACGGTTCGTGCATCACTTCCCTTTGCAGCTTTTGTCAAATAGTTATTTAGATTTTGTAAAATATACTCTAATTTTTGAGCTTCTTGAGAGCTTGCTACTATTACTGCAATTGGGTCTGCAGCAGACATTCTATTATATAGAAGAGGTCTCAAAGCAGCTTTTATTTGATTTTTCTTATATTGTTTCAACTTGATGTTCTTTTTTAGTTCAATTATTTATAATAGAAAGAGCTTCTTTTTTCACACGCTCAAAAACATTATCTGCGTCTAACAGCTCAAACTCTTTTTTCGAAAAATCTCCTAAAACAAAATCTAAAATTGCAGGGCCTTTATCAAAATTGTTTTCTCTATTAGGGCGCCCTATGCCAATTCTAATTCTGTTATAATTGCTTCCAATTGCTGAAGTAATAGATTTTAAACCATTATGACCGGCATCAGAGCCACCAAGTTTTACTCTAATATCTGCAAATTGCAAATCTATATCATCATGCATCACTATTACATTTTCAGCTTTTAGTCTATAAAACTGCATAGCTTTTTGAACGCTATTTCCGGAATTATTCATAAATGTTGTAGGCTTTAGAATCGCAAAATCATTATCTAAATCTTGATTAGATGAATTAAATGCAGAACTTGAAATGGGTTTTGTAGCTAACCCCTCGAATTTAGAACGACCAAAAGCGGCATCAAAATCATCAGCAATTTTGTCAGCACATAAAAACCCGATATTATGTCGATTTTTAGAATAAGTGCCTCCAGGATTTCCTAATCCTACAACTAAAAACACTTTTTTGCTTTCAGACTTTTGACCCTAAGATTAGAATCTGAAAAACTATTTATCAGACTTATCGCCTTGGTCTTTATCTGCTTCACCTTGCTTTTCATCTGATTTATCTGCTGAATCATCAGAGGCTGCATCAGCGCTCTCAGCGCTCTCTTCAGCACCCTCTTCACCCTCAGCTTCATCAGTAGGTGTCTCAATAATCTCCTCTTTTGGCTCAAAGACAATTGCCACAGGTATATCTTCATCAGTTACTAATTCAGATCCCTCAGGCAATTCTAGGTCTCTCACAAAAAGATTATGTCCCTCTTCAAAACCCTCAACGCTGCCTGTAATAAACTCTGGAAGCTGTGCAGGGTCAGCCTTAATAGTCACTGTTTGAAGCTCTTGCAAATGCATCAAACCTGGTGCCACATTGCCTGTGATTTGAACATTAACAGTAACTCTAATCTTTTCACCTTTATGAACTGAAAGAAAATCTATATGCTCTAAAACTGTGCCTACTGCATCTCTTTGAGCATCTTTTACTATTGCAAGTGTGCTATTGCCGTCTACATCTATTTCGTACAAAGCATTATTATATTTTAGAGTTAGCGCCACCTCATGTGATGGAAGTGTGATATGCGTAACATCTGCTCCTTTTGAATAAAGGACTGCCGGCACTTTACCATTTGCACGCGCTCTACGGGCAAAACCCTTTCCAAATTGGTCTCTTTTTTCTGCTTTGAACTTGAAAGTTTTCATAAATATAGTCTACACTGTTTCACACTTTTTCCAAAATTGTCATATAATGATAAACTATATTTAGAAACTTTTTGGGTGATTGGCGCAGCTGGTTAGCGCATCTCGTTTACACCGAGAGGGTCGGGGGTTCGAATCCCTCATCACCCACTGCTATTTACAGAATATACTCTTGTTTACAGAATATATTTTGTGAGTGCAATAAGGGGCTGTAGCTCAGTTGGTTAGAGCAACGGACTCATAACCCGTCGGTCCTGGGTTCAAGTCCCAGTGGCCCCACTTATGTATAGCATTTATAATTTATACTTCTAAAACATTCATAACTAAATTGTGTATAAAAGTGGCCATTTGTCCACGAGTAGTTTTTGATTGTGGCGAATAGTTATTTGAACCGGTTCCATTTGTTATATTATTTACTTTTGCCCAACAAATATCATTTTTTGCAGAATTAGTTTTTATATCTGAAAAGCAATTATTAGACTCAGGCTGAACACCAAATTTTCCCTGCGAGTTAGCAGTTTTATGTAAAAAAATTGACATCTGTGCACGACTAACTATTCCAGTAGGTGAAAAATTTCCTCCACCTGTGCCGCTTGTTATACCTAATTTCTTCAAGCCACAAATTGCTTGCTTTATATCTGTGGAATAATTATATATATCTTTAAAGCAGTTAGTATCGTCTGATGCTGAATGTAAATAATTATTTAGAAAAATTGCCATTTGAACACGGCTTACGCCCGCAAATGGCGAAAAGGTGAAATCAGATGTACCGCCTGATATATTATTATCGTATAACCACTTAATATTGTCATCATTATTGTATCCAATCACATCAAAAATTTGTCTGCCATCTTTAGTTTCTAAGCTTTTACCTAAATTATTTAGAATACCTTTTTGGAAACTCTGATAACCGTTTTTTATGTCGTTTGTTGGAGAACCTATATACTTTTCATATCCTACTTTTGCAAAAACATCTAAAATATCTTTAATTTTATAGGTAAGATGCTTTTGCCTATCCCAATATAATCTGCCATACTGAAAAATCTGACCTCGTCCTGTATTTGAATTATATTCTGAACTAGTGGGATCTCCTAAATCTTTATTATTCAACCACTTTGAATATATTCCCCCAGATAAAATATATGCTTTTTCAAGGTTCTTATTCCAATATATTCTGCCGTTTTTAAATGTCTGAGCTTTGCCTGTATTTGAACCCCATTCACTAGTTTGCGATTCTCCAAGATTCCGATTTGATTCATAAACTTTTCCTATAGGTCCGCCTACATATGGATACCAGCCCACACCAATAAAAGATGTCCCTTGAGATCCTTTATCTAAACCAGTATAAGATTTTCTATTCCAAAGTCCACTGATATTTTTATAACCAGATTCTTTTCCACTATATGGGTCTCTTATATAAGTATTATTAGTTTTATCATCGAAAAACGAAGCAACCATTGCGTGAGTTGTATTTCCATAATTTACTTGAATTACAGCAGCCCATCCAATTTTTAAAATATGTTTAAAATCGTCATAGTTTTTAATTGGATATGTCTTTTTGCCAGCCATTTTTGACAGTCCAACAATTCCATCTGCTCCGCCTCCCGTTTGTCCATTATTATACCACCCGTGACTATGAGCTACAGATTCTAAATAAGGTATATCTGCTTGATGAATAACCATACCTACTGAAGCAGGCATACAATCAGATCCATTTCTCTGAAATAATGTATAAGGTAGTGGGCTTTCTACCCAAACTTTAGCACCTGCATAAGGCAAATTCACAAAAGAAACTGTTAAAAATAAAAAAAATACAAGCATAAAAAAATGTGTTTTATATAATTTATTTTTGTTCAGTTTCACTATTTCTAGTTTATCATTTTATATTCTTATTGTGATAAACTTTATTTATGAGTGCAGATAGCGAAAAGGATTATTCAGATTTTGATAAAATACTCAATCATACTACTGAATTAGATTTATCATCTACACCATTAGCTACACAGGTGGCAAGTGAATTAAATAAAAAAAGTAGATTAGAAAAAGTAAGCCATCCCACGCCTGAAAACACTCGTATAATTGCTATAACTAATCAAAAAGGTGGAGTGGGAAAAACTACCACCACAGTGAATATAGCTGCATCATTAGCGCAAGGTGGAAAAAACATTTTAGTAATAGATTTAGATCCACAAGGAAACTGCTCCACAGCGCTTGGCGTAAATCACGAATCTAGCATCCCCTCAATTTATGAATGTCTTATAAATAGCACTCCTGTAAATGATATTATTCAGCCCTGCCCTGATATAAAAAACTTAGATGTAGCACCGGCGACGATTAATCTTTCAGGGTCTGAACTAGAATTAGTGTCAATGGTTTCTCGTGAAAACCGTCTAAAAAAATGTATCAAAAACTATACTGATTTTCGTTCTAATCAGGGTTTACCAAGATATGATTTTATTCTAATAGACTGCCCTCCATCATTAGGGCTTCTTACAATAAACGCTTTCACAGCAGCTGATGAAATACTTATTCCTATTCAAGCACAGTATTATGCGTTAGAGGGTCTTTCACAACTTTTAAACACTATTAATTTAGTAAAGTCTCAATTAAATGAAACTCAAAAACCGCCTTTGATGTTAATTACTATGTATGATAGCAGGACTAATTTATCTAATGATGTAGTCAATGATGTGCACGAGCATTTTCCAAAGCAGATTCTAAACACCATTATTCCGCAAGCAGTTCGTTTATCTGAAGCACCATCACATGCTCAAACAATTATAACTTATGAGCCTGACTCAATAGGAGCTTTAGCATATAAAGAAGCAGCGTATGAAATATCTACATGGAATTATAGAGAGGACTAATAAATGGAAAAGCGTCATGGTTTAGGAAAAGGTTTAGGCGCACTAATACCTGAAAGCAACACTGCACGACCAATAGATATGCTATTTGACTCTAAAGAGGGCTTAGAAAATGTGCCAGGGCTAACTTTCACACTAATAGACTTGGAAAAAATAAAGGCAAACCCAAAGCAGCCTAGAGCAGTATTCGATGATCAGCCTCTTCAAGAGTTAGCAAACTCTATAAAAGAAGTTGGTGTTCAGCAGCCTATAGTAGTAAGAAAATCAGGCGATTCATATGAGCTTATTATGGGAGAGAGAAGAACTCGTGCTTCACGCTTAGCCGGATTAAAAACTATTCCTGCAATTATAAAATCTACCGAAGATGATGAACTGCTTACTACTGCACTTATTGAAAACATCCATAGAGTAAATCTAAATCCTATTGAAGAAGCTAGTGCATATAAGCAGCTTATGGAAGATTTCGGATTTACTCAAGAGCAGCTTTCTGAAAAACTATCTAAATCTAGATCACAAATTGCTAACACTTTAAGACTGCTAAATCTTCCAAGATTAGTTCAGCAATATATAAGTAGTGGCAAAATCTCATTTGGAATAGCAAAAGTGCTAATGGGCATTGAGAACCCTATAAAATTGGAAAACGCTGCAAAGCAAGCTGCTGAAAATAATTTGACCGTAAAAGAGATTGAGCAAATTGTTGCAAATCCGAATAATATATCTGTAAAAGATAAAAAAGTGAATGTTAAAGTGCCCGGTGTATGGGATGTGGCGCAAGAAGTTGGCGATTATTTGGAAACTCATGTAGATATTAAATTAAATAAAAACAGTGGCAAACTAATTATAAACTTTTCTAATGGCCAAGATTTAAACCGCATTTTGAAAAAAATATCACCTGAAATTGAGGGCACTCCTTACGCCTAAACTGAAAAACACCATACATAACATTTCAAAAAATATCACATATAAGCGTCTGACCCGCTCGTGCATACTTTCTAATTGTAGTAATTGGTCCATCAGGTCCAAAAGCTATTCTTGATGCTTGCACTTCCACATTTTTATCTTCTAAAACCTTACAGCTTATCATTTGAGAATCATTTGCCTCTAATGTGGACCTAACAACCTCGCACGGCTCCCAGCCTGTCACTTTATAATACATAGCTCCTGCAATTGAGGCATTTTCTAAAGCTGTTGTGAGTTTTGCATTTGCCATAGAAAACATTCCAAACGCTAAAACTCCTCCGAAAATCACAAATGTGGCAATTATAATTCCTGCATTTAAAACAGTGGCGCTGCCGTGTGACTTTTTCAAAAATAGCTTTTTCAAAAGTTGCTTCACAAAAACCATTTGCTCTTATACAATATACCCGTATGCCTCGCCAGTGACCGAAATTGGAATAATTTGAACTGGTCCTATAGATATATCAGATTTTATAACCACTCTCACATAAGGGCTTGCTTCAAACACATCCCACACAGCGCTGCTATTCACACCAGAGTGAACTAGCGATGCCACATCCACACCAAAAGTGGCACCGGTAGCATACTTTTTAGCTACAAGCTGCTGCGCTATATGATTAGCTGTGTTCTGACATCTAATTGTAGTAGAAACTGCCGCAAACACTGACAATATAATTCCTATAATTACTACCACAACAGGCATAATCACAGCAAACTCTGCTGTCACTGAACCTTTGCTTTTCTTCCGTAATATAGTATTAAATTGCATAGATTTGCTAAATGCTAATAGCTAAAATACAGTTAGAGCTCTTTGAACAAGACCCTCTAAAAGACCTTGAACTGCACCTGATCTAACAACTACAATCAAAACACCAGCAAAAGTAGTAGCTGCAATTGTAACAATTGCATACTCTGCAGTAGTCAAACCTAACGATTTAGCCGACAGGACTTTTTTTAGTTTATTTTTCATGAACTTTCTCCTTTACTCATAAATTGCTTACATTTATAATTAAAGTCTAAATTGAATAAAAAGTCAAATTAGATGAAAAATATGTTAAAATAGCCAATTGTTGAAAACCTAGGGTTTGACTACTATTTAATTAGCATTTAGCAAATAAAACCGTAGTTTTTAATCAAAATATATTAAAAAATTAATCTTCTTCAGATTCGTTATCTTCTTCTTCAACGTCATCAGAACTATTATCAAAATCAGTATCGGAATTATTATTATCATTAGCATGTTTCGATGCGCGGAAAATATCTTTCAAAGAGTCTTTAGTCTTTTCAGATGTCTCAATCACGGATCCTGAGCGAACAGGTTCAGGTATAGAATCATTTTTCACATTAACTATATATCCCTCACCGTGGCAGTTTTGACATTTTTCACTAAACACCTCTAAAAGACCTCTGCCTACTCTTTTTCTAGTAATCTGCACAAGTCCAAGCGATGTGATTTCTGTCACTTGATGTGATGTTTTATCTCTTGAAAGGCATTCTATTAAACGCTTTAGAACTATATCACGATTCTTTTCAATAATCATATCTATAAAGTCAATTACTATAATACCTGCTATATCTCTTATTCTCAACTGGTTTACTATTTCTTCAGCAGCTTCTAAATTATTAGTAGTCACTGTTTCCTCAAGACTTTGTCCTTTTATGCCAGTAAACTTTCCAGTGTTCACATCTATCACAGTCATAGCCTCTGTTTTATCTATTACAAGAGTTCCGCCTGATGGAAGATGAACATATCTTGAAAGTGCTTTAGAAATTTGCTCTCCTATTTTCATAGTTTTGAAAATATCATCATCTTTTGGAGCACGAGTGATCAAATCTTTCAAATCAGGATTAATCTCTGAAATATAATTGCTAATGTTATTAAAAGTTTCGTCTGTTGAAGATATTACCAATTCTGAAAAAGTGTTATCAAAATTGTCTCTCACTATTTTCATTTCAATTTTTGGTTCAGAATAAAGCTGAACAGGAGCTTTTTCAGTTTTAGTTCTTTTTTCAATTTCTTCCCACTGTGAAAGAAGAGCGTCCATATCGTGTTTATAATCTTCAGCAGATGCACCATGAGCAGCTGTTCTAACAATCACGCCCATACCCTTTGGCAAAATCTGTTTAATAATCTTCCTAATTCTCATTTTCTCTTTTTCAGGAAGTCGTCTTGAAATGCCTATAGTTTTTGAATTTGGAAAAAGCACTATAAATCTTCCTGGGATACTTATTTCTGTAGTAAGGCGTGAACCTTTTTTAGCAAAAGGATCTTTTAGCACCTGAACTAAAACATTCTTTCCTACTTTCAAAGCTTTATCTATTGTTTTCACATTCGGCTCAGTAATATCAGATATATCATAATTTACTTCTCCCGAATACAAAACACCATTTTTCGAAGTTCCTATATCAACAAAAGCAACTTCCATAGATGGCAAAACATTTTGAACTTTTCCATAAAAAATTCCACCTGCAATATAGTCATCACTATCTTCAGAAATATAATGCTCTACTAAAATATCATTTTCCAAAATAGCCACTTGAGTGATATCATTTTTTTCATATATAACCATTTTGCGGTCCACATCTTCTCTTTTAGAGAGGAATAAAGCATTCTGCAAAATGCGCTCTGGATTAGCTTTTTGATTATTTTTGTTTTGCTTTTTACCAGATTTAGAGTTTCCCGAGTTACGATTTTTTCCCATTCTAGTTTTTCCATCTTTTGGACCTACCGGTATATCACTTGATTCAAATTTTTCATTATCAGTTTGAACAGCATTATCTTTTTTTACATTATTTTGTTTTACTTTAACTTCGCGTTTTCGCGTACGCCTAATCTCTTCAGACATATTTTCTCCTAACATTTTAAATTTGTGATAGATTTAATCTACCTACATTAATTATATCATAAAAGAAAGTATCATTCCTCTTCATATTCAAAAATGTATGGAGTATCACCTGTGCCTACTCTTATTTGATCACCAACCCTTACACCGAGGTCAGTTAGTTGCTTTTCTACTCCTAACTTTTCCAACGAAGAAGAGAAAAATGCTACTGCATCCAAGTTGCTCCAATCTATTTGTTTAGCCCATAATTCAGGTAATCTGCCTGTGATTCTATAATAGAATGATGCTTTTGTCTTAATCTTTTCCACCTTTGCAGCATCTTTTTTTGGAGCGATTTTTAAAACCTTTGCAGTAGCATTTTTCTGTTTTTGCTCCGCAAAAACTTTTTCTCTTTGCTTTTGGATTAGATCTGCTAAAAAGCTGTTTAACTCTTTCAACCCTGAATGAGTGGCAGCAGATATAGTAAAAACCTCCCATCCAAAAGCAGCAACATCGTTTTGAACTTTTTTAATCACTTGCTCATCTACTGTATCAGCCTTATTCAAAACAATTATTCTCTTTTTTTTAGACAAACTGTATTCGGGATTGTCAGTGATAAAATCCTTTTCGTAAATAGACAATTCTTTTTCAATAGCTTTTGTGTCGCCATACGGGCTTCTATCTAACTCCATTGGAGCTAAATCTACTATATGAGCAATAATAGACACTCTTTCAATATGTCGCAAAAATTCAAATCCCATACCTTTGCCGCTTGATGCTCCTGGTATAAGCCCTGGCACATCTGCTACAGTAAAAGTGATATCATTAGCACTAACCACTGCTAGATTAGGAGTGAGCGTGGTAAAAGGATAATCAGCTATTTTTGGTTTTGCCGCTGATATAGCAGAGATAATAGATGATTTTCCGCTTGATGGAAATCCTACAAGTCCCACATCTGCAAGAGTTTTTAATTCTAAAGTAATATCTTTTTTATCTCCCTGAACTCCTAAAAGAGCAAACTTTGGTGAGATAATCTTTTTATTTGCTAATGCAGCATTTCCTAAACCGCCTACTCCGCCAGCAGCTGCTATAAAGCTTTTTCCGGGAAAATCTAAATCAGCTAAAGATATTCCATTTTCTTTAATAACTGTGCCAACTGGAACATCCATTACTAAATCGCTAGCATTAGCTCCATCCTTTTTAGAGCCTCTACCTATTTCACCGTTTTTTGCTTTCAGCTCTGACTTATATTTAAAATCTAATAGTGATGTGATTTTTTCGCTTGCTACAAAAACTATTGAACCGCCGTTTCCGCCGTTTCCGCCATCAGGCCCTGCAAGAGGTTTATATTTTTCTCGCCTAACCGATACGCACCCTTTTCCGCCATCTCCTGCTTGCAAACGCAAATGAACTTTGTCTATAAATGTAGCCATAAATAAAACTAGTACCAACCAAATAATTGACTATGAGACCAAGCCCCGCATGGTGTGGAATATCTATCTTGTATATAATGCATACCCCATTTAATTTGAGTCTGTGCATTATCTTGCCAGTCAGAGCCGTACGCTGCCATTTTGCTACCAGGAAGCGCTTGCGGTATACCATAAGCCCCTGAAGCGCCGTTTGCAGCATGCACATTCCAATGAGATTCTCTATCCCAGAGCTGATCTAAACAAACAAACTCTGACACAGGCCACCCAAATGCAGAAAGCTCTGATTTCGCAAAACCTTTTGCTGTATCAGGTGAATAGTCTCCATTTGCTGGCAAGTCTAAAGTGCCAACTGTGTAAACTTCGTCCTGAACTGGCACTTCCACACTCTCTGCAAAAGCTGTTTTTGAAATAGCTTGCGGACCTATATATCGTGCAATAAATGTGATATTAGATTTGCCGTCATGACCATCTTGTGTTTTAGATTTAAACCCTTTTGGAAAAGTATTATCTTTTACTTCCACAGTTTTATATTTTACAACTTTTTCTGATGTTTCTATATCAGTAGTAATAGGTCCTACAAACACTTGAGTATCTTTATCTATAACAGTATCTGGATCAGGATAAACTCCAAAATTGAAATTGACCATAATGTTTTTTTGATATAGCACATCTGACACTTTTTCTGCAGAAGAATAAAATTGAGATGTTTGCCCATCTAAATAAAGATAGATTATATGAATAGATGTGTTTGAAAGTTTATCACTTGCTATAGCTCCAACTGATGAATTATCGGAAGAAAGCGCATCTGAGATTTTTGAACTGCCTGATGCTGTAAAAAGGCCAACTACTGTTAAACACAAAAAGATGCACACAAATGCTTTTGCTAACTTTCTCAAACCTAAAACATTTTTTACAGCAAGAGTAATCCCATGAATTTTACTAATGCCTTTATCAGATAAATTGCTTTGTAAATTATTTAAGCGCGCAGCATCAAATAACCTATTTCTCAATTTAGACTTTTTAGCAACCCTTTTTGCCATACATTAATTATACCATATATGGACTTTTGCAAGCATTTAGAGCTCGCACTTTATATATTATAACTTATACATCATAACTTATAACAAGCGGGCAATGGTCTGACCACCTATGAGCATAACTATCTGCGCGATCTACTCGTGCATGCACCGCCTTTTTTGCAAGATCAGGACTTGCCATTTGATAGTCTATTCTCCACCCTGTGTCATTGTCAAAAGCTCTTCCTCTATTAGACCACCAAGTATAAACCTCTTTTTTATCAAGCAGCTGGCGATGAACATCTACTAAACCTAATTCACCACGCTCAAATTCATCTGTTTTAGGCGGGGAATAATCTAAACGCGGATTATATTCATAATTTTGAAAGCTAGCTCTTTCATCATTTACGCTATTTCCCATCCATAATGAAACCCATGCTCTTTCCTCAGGCAAAAATCCCGCTTTATCTATATTTCCTTTTGAGTTTTTTATATCTATATCATGATGAGCGATATTAAAATCACCAACTACTAAAAGCGGGATTTTTTGCTTTTCCAAAAGGCCGTTCTCGGATTCTTTTTTTAATTCTCTTAATCGGCTTGTTACTCTTGACATAAATATATGTTTATCATCCATAGTTTTTATAGATTTTTCTCTTGAAATTAGCTCACCGTTATTCAGTTTCACCTTTGGAGAATCTGCATGATGCAAATATGCGCTGACTACTTTCAATTTAGCTCCGTTTTCAGCAGTGTAATCTGCCTCTATCCATCTACCAGAAAAACAATGTTTTTCAGTTTCCTCAATTTCTTCAAAAGGAGTTTTTATATTTTCAAACCTGCCTCTCAAGGCTATGAGCGCTACACCGGAATGACCTTTTCTATTATTATCTTGCTGAAAAAAGAACTTTTCATATTCTATTCCTAGTTTCAAAAGTGGATCACGAGCTTGCTCCTCATTCACGCGAGTTTCTTGCAAAGCTAAAATATCTATATCAGGTGAGTTTTTTAGCCATCTGCTCATAGGATAGCCTCTATTAGCAGATTTGCCTGTTATATTAGAACCTCTAAGACCAGCGCAGTTTACGCTAGCAACAGTAATCATTAATTAAAATAATCTGTAGCAAATGATGGTGTGGAACCTTGCAATTCGTCTTTCAAAATTTCTGTGTTTCTAGGCGTGATTAAAAAGACATCTTCACTTCCTGACACTTTTTCAATTCTGCCATCAAGTCCATAAACTAAACCTGCGCAAAATTGAATAAGTGCATTTTTATCAACCTCAGAAAGAGAGGCAGAATTGAAAACCACAGGAGTCCCCTGCTTAAAGATTTTTGCTATTTTAGTGGCATCTGTATTATAATCAGTGGGTGAAAAATTAGCAATTCTTTTTCTAGTATCTGACTCATACGATCTAGCTCTTTGGCTCTCACGAGAATCAGCTTTGCTCACAGCTCGCATATCTATACCATCTTTATAATCTGTATAATCCTCTTCAGGGTTATCAAACTCCATAGCGCCTTTTACTTTATCTATTATATTAGCCATATTTACTCCTTATCTAATTCATTCAAAAACGGCGGGATATTTAAACTTGAACTGCTCACATTTATATTTTCCTCTTCAGGTAAAACGGCTTTATTTGTTGCAGAATCTGGAACTTCAATAGCCTCTGTAGCAACTTGCTCATTTAAATCTCTATGCTCATCACCCACTATATTAATTCCACCTGTCATATTTGGAATAGATGGCGTAAAAGAAATGCTCTGTGGTTTATATGTGTCTATAGGATCATTATCATATGGATTTTTCTTATTCTCAAATCCAGAAGCAATTATTATCACTTTCACTTCATCACCTAATTCTTCATCCACAGCTCTTCCGAATTTAAACCAAGCATCTTTTTTCAAGATTTTTTCTA
>JAITBJ010000015.1 GCA_031283665.1 Candidatus Opitulatrix cubana | reverse complement strand
GCTTCGTGGGATAAAGTAATAGACCAGGAAACAGTTGTTTCTTTTTTGCAAAAGACTGTGGAGAATAAAAATAAATATATGCCTCAGTCGTGGCTTATTACAGGTCCGCCTGGGTCTGGCAGGACCACAGTAGCAAAATCATTTGCAGGCGCTCTTCAAGGAAATGAGCTTCAAGAAAATGATGCCCCAAATCCAGATGCTCCTAGTTTAGATATTCGTTTTATAACAACTCAAAAACCTGAATATTCAGTAGCTGATATTCGCGAGATTTTAGCCGAAACCGAAACGCCTCCTGTTTCACAGCCATATAAGATTTTTATAATTGAAGATGTTGACAGAATGAGCCCTCAAGCAGCTAATTTATTTTTAAAAAATCTTGAAGAGCCCTATGATTATATTATATGGATTTTATGCACCACAAACCCACGAGATGTGCTAATCACAATTCGGTCTCGCTGCACAAAGGTGGAGCTAAAAACGCCTACAGCTCAAGCAATTGCCAATGCTTTAGAAAAAGAGCTGCAAGTGTCTCATAATTTAGCTGCTGCATCTGCACGGGTTTCGGGAAACCATATAGGATTGGCAAAGCGCTATGCTAAAAATCCAAAGCTTCTTGAGGAGAGAAGTCATTTATTGTTGCAATTGCTTGGTATCTCATCTTTTTCAGATGCTATTTTATTAGCAGATGCTGTTGAAAAAAAAGCAGCCGAAGCGGCAAAAGCAGCTGTGGAAGAGTTAGATATTGACGCAAAAGAAAAAAAGCGCCAAGAGACCCGAATCAAAAAAGATGAATTAGATTTGATGCTTATTTCCTCACTCACAATTTATCGTGATTTATATATGGCAAAAACTGCTTTAGAGGATTATATTATTAATCTGAACTTGAAGCAGTCTATAATATCTGCTTCTGCAGAAATTACTTTGCCTCGTATTATGTGGTCAATTTTGCAAATAAATGATGCTCGCAGGAGAATAAAAACTAACGCCCAAACTCTTTTAATTTTGGAAGCACTTTTTTCGTCCTTAAACAGGCGTCTCTAATCAAATAGTAATGTGATAGAATCGTAATATGCGTGATACGAAATCAGAAGAAATAGACTTATCAAAAATAGGCACAGAGCGCCAAAATCCTAACACTATGAACCTGGACAAAATGAGCGTAGGAGAAGCACTTGTAGCAATGAATAAAGAGGATCAAAAAGTAGCTAAAAGCGTGGCGCTTGAACTTCCTCAAATTGAAAAAGCTGTGAAGCAAATTGTGAAAGCGTTTAAGAATGACGGCAGACTTTTTTATATAGGAGCAGGCACCTCAGGAAGACTAGGAGTGCTTGATGCTGTGGAATGTGTGCCCACTTTTGGTGTATCGCCAGAAATGGTTCAAGGTTTAATTGCTGGTGGTGATAAGGCGTTTGTAAAGGCTGTAGAGGGTGCAGAAGACTCGCCTGAATTAGGTGCAAAAGATTTGCAGAATAAGGGTTTAACTAAAAATGATGTGGTTGTGGGAATAGCAGCAAGCGGAAGAACCCCTTATGTAGTTGGCGCTTTAGATTATGCTACTGAAATTGGTGCAAAAACTATTAGTGTGGCCTGCTCTAAAGCAGCCAAAATATCAAAACACTCCCAAATCGCTATTGAGGTGGATTTAGATCCTGAGTTTTTGACTGGCTCTACGCGGCTAAAATCTGGAACAGCACAAAAGCTGATTTTAAATATGTTTTCCACTATTTCTATGATTCAGATGGGAAAAGTGTATGGGAATCTGATGGTGGATGTGCAGCCTACAAATGCTAAATTAGTGGAGCGCGCTAAAAGGATTATAATGCTTGCAACTAATTGCGATTATGAAACAGCACAAAAGGCTTATCTTGCAGCTGATAAAAATGTGAAAGCGGCAATAATTATGATTTTGAAAAATTATGACAAAAAGAAAAATGTCTGATAAACTAAAAATGTAGCATAATCAAAAGGTCATAATTTTTGTGCTCGTTTGATAGCAAGTAATTTTTATTCTAATAAAAGGAGAAAAAATATGGCAAAGGCCGAATATACAAGAAATAAGCCGCACGTTAATATAGGCACAATTGGACACGTGGATCACGGTAAGACTACTCTTACTGCTGCAATATCAAAAGTATTGCATGATAAATATCCTGATTTAAATCCAGTGTTTGCTTTTGATGATATTGACAAAGCGCCTGAAGAAAAACAAAGAGGAATCACTATTAACATTGCTCATATTGAATATGAGACAGAGAAAAGACATTATGCACACGTAGATGCTCCTGGTCACGCTGACTATATCAAAAATATGATCACTGGTGCAGCTCAAATGGATGGTGCTATACTCGTTGTAGCAGCGACTGATGGTCCTATGGCGCAAACAAGAGAGCATGTGCTTTTAGCTCGTCAGGTTGGCGTTCCTACACTTTTAGTGGCTCTAAACAAATCAGATATGGTTCAAGATGAAGAGCTTTTGGAATTGGTGGAAATGGAAATCCGCGAACTTCTTTCATCACAAGAATTTGATGGTGATAATGCTCCTATTATTCGTGTTTCAGCTCTAAAAGCGCTTGAGGGTGATGCAGAGTGGTCCAAGAAAATAGAAGAGCTTATGGCAACTGTTGATGAATATATTCCAGAGCCTACTCGTGAATTAGACAAGCCATTTTTGATGCCTGTTGAAGATGTGTTTACTATCACAGGTAGAGGCACTGTGGTTACAGGTCGTGTGGAAAGAGGAAAGCTTGCAGTGAACTCCGAAGTGGAGATTGTTGGCATTCGCGACACACAAAAGACTACTGTAACAGGTATTGAAACTTTTCATAAAAATATGACTGAGGCTCAAGCTGGTGATAACACTGGTTTGCTACTTAGAGGAACTGCTCGTGAGGATGTAGAAAGAGGGCAAGTGATTGTTGCTCCTGGTTCTGTGACACCTCATACTAATTTCGAAGCTCAAGTTTATATTTTGAAAAAAGAAGAGGGCGGAAGACATAATCCATTCTTCTCAAATTATAGACCACAGTTTTATTTTAGAACTACAGATGTGACTGGCGTTATCACTCTTCCAGAAGGAACTGAAATGGTTATGCCTGGTGACAACACTGAAATGAAAGTAGAATTAATTCAACCTATTGCTATGGAAGAGGGCCTATCATTTGCTATTCGTGAGGGTGGCAGAACCGTTGGTTCAGGCCGTGTTACAAAAATCATAAAATAGTATATGGGTTCTGTAATCAAAAAGCGCCGCAAGCGCATGAGTAAGAAGAAACATAAAAAACTTCTTCGCAAAACTCGCCATCAGCGTCGCAAATAATTTAATAAAGTTTCCCTCTAAACACTACCTCCTCGTTTAGAGGGATTTTTTTATGCTAAAATATGGTTATGCTTTCAATAAAAGATGCCGCATTAAAAGATACTGGAATGAAAACTTTTACAATAGAAGCTCCTGCAAAGATAAATAGATATCTTAAAATTGTTGGGGTGAAAGACGATAAACATCTTATAGAGACAAACTTTCAATCAGTTTCAATTTACGACAAATTAAGTTTTGAAAAAATTGAAAGCGGGTTCGAAAATGAACTGGTTATAAAAAACAACTCAGAGATTTCACAACAAATAAAAATCCCAACAGATAGCGACAATTTAGTTTTTAAAGCGTTTAATTTTTTAAATATCAAATCGGGTTATAGAGTTTATCTTGAAAAGAATATACCCATATCAGCGGGTTTAGCTGGTGGGTCTGCTGATGCTGCAGGAGTTTTGCTTGCAATGGAAGC
>JAITBJ010000091.1 GCA_031283665.1 Candidatus Opitulatrix cubana | reverse complement strand
ATCTGCTTCAAAAATCTCGCGTGAAGCGTGACAGCAGCACACCCCTCTTCTTCAGCGATATATCCAGCATCTATATAAGTGATAATATCTTTATCTATTCCTAAACGAAACTTTGCAGTGATTGGTAAACTGCCTGCATTTTCTTTGGCTGCCCTGATAATTTGCCGATATAAAACCTTGTCTTTTGGTATCATTGCACCGCCACCTTGCTTCACAATTTTTCTAACAGGGCAGCCAAAGTTTAAATCTATATGATCTGCCAGATTTTCATCCACTATTTTTTTAACAGCTGCTGCTATTTCATCAGGTTTTGCAGAAAAAATCTGAAGGGAGCGGTTAATCTCGTTTGGCGAAAATGAAGCTAGTTTTAGCGCTTTAGGGTTGTTTTCAATAAGAGAGCGGGCATTTACCATTTCTCCTATTAAAAGAGCATTTTTATAGTATTTTTGGCAAAGAAGTCTATATGGCGAATTAGTGATTCCTGCCATAGGAGATAACACTAATTTAGCGTTATCTAAAAACTCCTGCCCCTCTTTATAAGTTTTCAAATAAATAGCCTTTTAGTTTATCAAGACTAATTCTATTTTGCTCCATAGTGTCTCTGTCTCTCACAGTCACGCAATTGTCTTCTAAAGAATCAAAGTCATATGTCACGCAATATGGAGTGCCTATTTCATCATGTCGTCTATATCTGCGCCCAATAGCACCAGCATCATCATAATCTGTATTCCATAAAGCGCGCAAGTCAGATGCTATCTTTTGAGCTTTAGGCGCTAGCTCCTCATTTCTGCTCAAAGGCAGCACTGCCACTTTGAATGGTGAAAGGCGTTTATCAAGTTTCAAAACCACTCTTTTATCAACTCCGCCTTTAGTATTTGGAGCCTCGTCTTGTGTATAAGAGTCTGCTAAAAATGCCATTAGCGAACGCGTAAGTCCAGCAGCTGGCTCTATAACATACGGAAAATACTTTTCACCTTTCCCATCAGGTCCTCCGTTTTGGTCAAAATAGATAAGCTCTTTATTTGAATGCTGGCTATGAGTTTTCAAATCAAAATCAGTTCTATTAGCTATACCCTCTAATTCTCCCCAAACGCTTCCCTCAAAGCCAAACTTATATTCTATGTCAACAGTTTTTTTAGAATAATGAGACAGCTTTTCTTTTTCATGCTCATAAAGTCTTAGATTTTCTTCTTTTATTCCTAAATCTTTATACCAGTTTAATCTTTCATTCACCCAATAATCAAACCATTTTTCATCATCACCGGGTTTTACAAAAAACTCCATTTCCATTTGTTCAAACTCTCTAGTTCTGAAAATAAAGTTTCCAGGTGTGATTTCATTTCTAAATGATTTACCAATTTGAGCTATACCAAATGGTGGCTTTTTTCTTGATACTGCTTGCACTGTAGAAAAGTTTATAAAAATGCCTTGTGCTGTTTCAGGTCTCAAATAATGCAAACCTGAATCATCCTCTATCACGCCTAAATAAGTCTTTAGCATCATATTGAAATCTTTTGGTTTAGTCCATTTTCCTTTTGTGCCGCATTCAGGACAAGGAATATCATCTAGCGATTCAGGTGCTTTTTTATGCTTTGCTTCATAAGCCTCTATCAAATGGTCATATCTTTGCCTTTTATGACACTGTAAACACTCTGTTAGGGGATCAGTAAAGACTCCAAGATGTCCTGATGCTTCCCAAACCTGCTTTGGCAAAATCACAGAAGAATCTATTCCTACCACATTATCTCTTTGCATGACCATATTTTGCCACCAAAGGCGTCTGATATTTTCTTTTAGCTCCACACCGAGCGGACCGTAATCCCATGCAGAACGAGTGCCACCATATATTTCACCCGATGGAAAGACAAACCCTCTGCGCTTAGCAAGAGAGATTATATCATCTAATTTAGACATTACTCTTCTGCAGCAGCAATAAATGCATAATCTTCTTCAAAATCGCTATTTTGAGAAAGACTAGGATATTTTAGAGTTCTTAACTCCTCGCGAATTTCTGCTTTAGAATTATGGTATACAGGAAGCCCTGTGCCTGCTGGTATAAGATTACCAATTATCACATTTTCTTTCAAGCCCTCTAACATATCATCTTTACTCTCTATAGCAGCAGAAGTCAAAACACGAGTGGTCTCTTGGAAAGATGCAGCTGAAAGCCATGATTTAGTTGCTAATGACGCTTTAGTAATACCCATTAATTCAGGACGCCCTGTAGCAGGATTTTTACCCTGCTTAACAGCATTTTTATTAATAGTTTCAAACTCTGCTCTATCAACTAACTCTCCAGGTATTAGATTTGTATCACCGGATGTGAGAATAGACACATATTTTAGCATTTGACGAACTATCACCTCAATATGTTTATCATTAATAGACACACCCTGTGAACGATAAACCTCTTGAACCTGCTCAAGTAAGAACACTTGCGCTTGTCTTGGTCCTAAAACTCTCAAAATCTTTTTAGGATCTATAGGACCCTCACAAAGCTTTTTGCCTGCTTCAATTTTATCTCCTGATTTCACAAGTAATTTATTTCTTTTTGAAACTATTCTTTCTTGTTTTTCAAGATTTTTATCTGTAGGAGTAATAGTTATAACATAACCAATTGAAGAATCTTCTATATTAACTTTTCCGTCAAACTCGCTAATAGGAGCTTCACCTTTTGGAGTTCTAGCCTCAAAAAGCTCTGTAACACGAGGAAGACCTTGCGTGATATCACCTGATGAGCCTGCAGCTCCACCTGTGTGGAATGTTCTCATAGTAAGCTGTGTACCAGGTTCGCCAATAGACTGAGCTGCTACAATGCCCACAGATTCGCCCACATCTACTCTTTTTCCAGTAGCCATTGATCTACCGTAGCATGCTGCACATGCGCCTCTTCCTGATTGGCAAGTCAAAAGTGAACGCGCTTTAACCTCTTCAATCCCCTCTTTCAAAAATAGATCTATAAGGTTGTATGAAATATCTTGATTTGCTTTCGCAATCACATTACCTTTTTTATCTTTTACTTCTTCTGATAGCGTTCTAGCATATAGCGATGTATCTAAATGAGGTTGTATACCATCTTTTTCAACCAAAGGCATAGTCAAAAATCTTTTAGTTTTGCAATCGCTTTCTAAAATAATCACATCTTGGGACACATCTACTAATCTTCTAGTCAAATAACCTGAATCAGCAGTTCTCAATGCTGTGTCAGCTAATCCTTTTCTAGCACCGTGTGAAGCAATAAAGTACTCTAACACAGACAAACCCTCATCATAATTAGACTTTATAGGACGAGGAATAATTTCACCTTTCGGATTTGACACTAACCCTCTCATACCAGCAATCTGGCGGATTTGCATCCAGTTTCCTCTAGCACCTGATGTCACCATTTGATTTACAGTGTTATATTCAGGGAAGTTTTCAATCATAGATTTTGCAACTTCTTCAGTAGCTTGAGTCCATAAATCTATTAGCTCTTCTCTTCTTTCTTCGTCGGTTATAAGTCCATTATCATACTGTGAATGGATTTTTAAAGCCTGCTTTTCATAACCTACTAGGATTTTATTTTTATCTTCTGGAGCAGCCACATCGCTAAATGAAATAGTCACTCCTGATTTTGAAGCCCATTTGAAGCCAGTATCTTTCAAAGCATCTAGAGACGCATTTACTTGGACTGTTGAATAATTAGCAGACAGTTTATTAACTATATCACCTAATAGCCCTTTTTCCACCTGCTTATTTATATAAGGAAAATCAACAGGTAAGCATTCATTAAAAATAGTTCTACCGAAAGTGGTTTCTATTACAGCGTTATCACCAGGCTTGAAACCATCTGGCATTTTTTCATTTTCATTTGGATAAAAATCATCCATTTTTATAAAGCATTTAGCATTTATATCTAACTGACGCAGATCATATGCCATTTGTGCTTCCTCAACTGATGAAAATGCTCTTCCCTGTCCAGCAGCTTTTGCTTTTTCAGCTGTTATATGGAAAAGGCCTATAATCATATCCTGAGTTGGAACTGTAACAGGGTTTCCATCCGCAGGCTTCAAAATGTTATTAGCACCTAACATTAAAACTCTAGCTTCTGCTTGAGCTTCTACAGAAAGTGGCAAATGAACAGCCATCTGATCACCATCAAAATCTGCATTAAATGCTGTGCATGCTAGCGGATGCAGCGCTATAGCCTTACCCTCAACTAACTGCGGTTCAAAAGCTTGAATACCTAATCTATGAAGAGTAGGCGCGCGATTCAAAAGCACTGGATGCTGCTTTATCACTTCTTCTAAAACATCCCAAACTACAGGATAAACTCTGTCAATCATATTACGAGCTTGACGCTGATTTGATGCATGCTGCAAAGCTATTAATCTTTGCTCTACAAATGGTCTAAACAGCTCTAAAGCCATATCTTTTGGAAGTCCGCACTGATGCATTTTTAGAGTCGGACCTACAACTATCACGCTTCTTCCTGAATAATCAACTCTTTTTCCGAGAAGATTTTGTCTAAAGCGGCCCTTTTTGCCCTTAAGCATATCTGATATAGATTTTAGCGGTCTGCCTGATGGACTTGTTACAGGATGCCCTCTTCTTCCATTATCAAATAATGCATCTACAGCTTCTTGAAGCATACGCTTTTCATTATTTATAATAATTCGTGGAGCATTAAGCCCTATCATTTTTTTCAAACGGTTATTTCTGTTAATTACTCTACGATATAAATCATTTAGATCTGATGTTGCAAATCTTCCGCCGTCTAGCTGGACCATAGGTCTCAAATCTGGAGGAAGCACAGGCACAGCCTCTAAAACCATAGAGCTTGGATCATTTTTAGACTCTATAAATGCATTAACCATTTTTAGTCTTTTTGAGAGTTTCTGATTTTTTGAAGTATTATCTTCTGAAATCTCTTTTTGAATATCAGCTACTATTTGCTTCAAATCAAGATTCTCTAAACATTTTTTAATAGCGGATGCACCTATATCTGCTGTAAAATACTCATCATATCTATCTTCTAATCCCTCACGAATTGCCTCATCATCTAAAATAGTATGAACATTTAATTTTTGAAAAACATCCCAAATAGTTTGCAATTTTTCAACGCTTTCTTCACTTCTTCTACCAATTCGGTCAATTTCTCTTTTGTAAGATGCTTTCATTTTAGTAAGTTCATTACCCTTAACACCTTTTTTCTTGAAATTAGCAATTTCATCTTGCATCTGTTTAGTCTTTTCAGCTATAGTTTTATCTTTTTCAGAACCTATCATTTTAATTTCTTGATTTAGCTCTTTACGCAAAAGCGGCAAATCTTTTTTGATAAGATCCTTTTTCACATCTACAACTAGGTAACTTTGAAAATAAATTACTTTTTCAATATCTTTAACAGATAAATCAAGCATATAGCCTAATCGTGATGGAACTCCTTTAAAATACCAAATATGAGTTACAGGGGAAGCTAATTGAATATGCCCCATTCTTTCACGACGAACTTTTGCACTAGTGACTTCTACTCCGCAGCGTTCGCAAACTATACCTTTGAATCTAACTCTTTTATATTTTCCACAAGAGCATTCCCAATCATGAGTAGGACCAAAGATTTTTTCACAAAATAATCCATCATGTTCTGGTTTCAAAGTTCTATAATTTATAGTCTCTGCTTTTTTTACCTCTCCGTGAGACCAATTATATATATTATCTATATTAGCCAGAGAAACCCTAACTGTTTTAAAATCTGTTACAGCAACCATTATTTAAATCTCCTTTAGTGTTATTTGCTCTGATGGTTCTACACCTAAATCTATATCAGCAGTTTCCTCATTAGGCATCACATTAATATCTTCTTGCATATTTGTCAAATCTATTTTATTATTTTCCTTATCAAGCACTTCCACATTTAGAGATAAAGACTGCATTTCTTTATTCAAAACTCTAAACGATTCTGGAATGCCAGCAGGAGGTATATTATCTCCTTTTACTATAGCCTCATAGGTTCTCAATCTTCCGTCCACATCATCTGATTTAGAAGTCATCATTTCATGAAGCACATTTGAAGCTCCATAAGCTTCTAGCGCCCATACTTCCATTTCTCCAAATCTTTGACCGCCAAATTGAGCTTTACCTCCAAGCGGCTGCTGAGTGATCATAGAATAAGGTCCTATAGATCGCGCGTGAATTTTATCATCTACTAAATGATGGAGCTTCAAAACATACATATATCCAACAGATATTTTCTCGGGGAAAGGCTCCCCTGTTCTGCCGTCAAATAATGTAGCCTTTCCAGTTTGCTCTACTAAACGCTCATCATCTCTATTTGGAATTGTGCACCCTAAAAGGCCTTTAATAACATCAGAGTTTACACCGTCAAAAACAGGTGTAGAAACCTTTGTACCAGCTTTAGCTGCAAAAGCCACTTCAGGCACATCTTTTTTCCAAGAAGCGTCTTTAGCCTTATCAAGTTTTAAATCCCAGCCGTTTTTAGCAATCCATCCTAAATGAACCTCTAGCACTTGGCCTAAATTCATTCTACCTGGCACGCCAAGCGGATTCAAAATCACATCAACAGGTGTGCCGTCTGGCAAAAATGGCATATCTTCTTGAGCTAAAATCTTTGAGATTACACCTTTATTACCGTGTCTGCCTGAAAGTTTATCACCTGGTGTGATTTTTCTCTTATTAGCAATATAAACTCTTACAGAATGATTTATATCTGCAGGCAAATCATCTCCTGCTTCTCTGGTAAGCTCTCTAACACCTATTACAGTGCCCGCTTCACCATGCGGCACTTTTAGCGATGTATCGCGAACCTCTTTTTGCTTTTCGCCAAAAATAGCACGCAAAAGTCTTTCTTCAGGAGTCAAATCTGTTTCACCTTTAGGGCTTATTTTACCAACTAATATATCACCTGGCTCCACTTCAGCACCAATTCTAACTATTCCGTTTTCATCCAAATTAGCTAATTGTGATTCAGAAGCATCAGGCAAATCTCGTGTTATTTCCTCTTCGCCTAATTTAGTGTTTCGTGCATCCACATCATATTCTTCAATATGTATAGATGTGAGTGTGTCATCTTGAACCACTCTATTTGACAAAATAATAGCATCCTCAAAATTGTAGCCCTCCCAACTCATAAAAGCTACTAGCAAATTTCTGCCAAGGGAAAGCTCTCCATCTTTTGATGCAGGTCCATCAGCTAAAATATCACCAGCTTGAACTTTATCCCCAACTTCTACTACCACATTATGATTTATACATGTAGTCTGATTAGCTCTTTGAAACTTATTAGTTTTATAAACTGTAGTAGATTTATCAGTGTTTTTCACAACCACTTCATCAGCGCTAGATTTTTCTACCACACCTGGTTTTGTAGCAATAAGCACATCTCCAGCATCTATAGCAGCACGAGATTCTATACCTGTGCCCACAAATGGTGCTTCTGTTTTGATAAGCGGCACTGCTTGACGCTGCATATTAGCACCCATAAGTGCGCGATTTGCATCATCATGCTCTAAGAAAGGAATAAGCGATGTGCCCACAGACACCATTTGCTGAGGTGAAACATCCATATAGTCAACTAAAGATGGGTCCACATCATCAGCCTCACCATTTTTATCTCTAACCAAAACAGTTTGACCTAAAAACTTTCCGTTTTTATCTAATTCCTGATTAGCCTGTGCTATAACATAATTTGCTTCCTCATCAGCAGTCAAATACGCTACTTCATCTGTTACTTTTCCGTTTTTAACTTTTCTATAAGGAGTCTGTATAAATCCAAAAGAGTTTACTTTTGCATAAGATGCTAATGAACCTACAAGTCCGATATTTTGACCCTCAGGAGACTCAATAGGGCACATTCTTCCATAATGTGATGGATGCACATCTCTAACCTCTAAAGAAGCTCTTTCTCTTGAGAGGCCGCCAGGTCCTAATGCGGAAAGGCGTCTTCGGTGAGTGATAGCTGCAAGTGGATTATTTTGATCCATAAACTGACTCAATTGACTCGTTCCAAAAAAGTCTTTTAGCTGAGTGACAATAGGTCGTGCATTTATCAAAGATTGTGGAGTGATATTTTCAATATCTTGAGTATCCATTCTCTCATGAACCACTCTTTCAATGCGAGTAAGAGCTATTCTAATCTGATTTTGTATAAGCTCTGCGCAGCGTCTTACTCTTCTATTTCCAAAATGGTCTATATCATCTGTGGTGATTCTAACTTTTTTGCAGTCTTTGGTATACGAAGCCTGAAACTCCTCTTTTCCAGAATGCATAGCGCATAAATACTGAACCACTGATAAAATATCATCGCTAGATAAAACAGTTTTTTCAACAGGCTCTTCCACACCTAATTTTTTATTCAGTTTATATCTACCGATTTTGCTCAAAGTGTAGCGCTTATCATCAAAAAACATATTCTCTAATAGCATCTGCCCTGCTTCAGGGTTTGATGGCTCACCAGGTCTTGCATTTTGATAAACAGACTCTAATGCAGCGTCGCGAGTTAAATCAAAGTTTTTCTCTAAAGCTCTTATAATTATTGGATATTCGCCAAAATACTTTTTTATATCATCATTAGTTAGTCCGATTGCTTTCAAAAAATGAATAATTCCTTGACGGCGCTTTCTGTCAATTCTGACACTAACTGTGTCTCTACGGTCTATTTCAAACTCTAACCATGAACCACGGGTTGGCACAATGCGAACTGAAAAAAGCTCTCTATCGTTGCCTTTTTGAGTAGACTTTTCAAAATAAACTCCTGGAGATCGAGCAATCTGAGTTAGCACTACCCTTTCAGTGCCGTTAAAAATAAATGACGCTGTTTCTGTCATTAGAGGAAAATCGCCGAAAAACACTGTTTGCTTTTTGCGAATGTCTTTCTTAATGTCGTGAAACTCAGCTTTCACATATAAAGGAGCTGCATATGTTAAACCTTTTTCTTTACACTCTCGCACAGTGTAAGGCGGCTCTTCAAGAGTGGGATCTGAAAAAGTCAGTTCCATTCTTCCTTGATCATCTTTTATAGGAGAAAACTCATTAAACACTTCTTCAAAACCGCATCTTGAATTAATAGCCTCATCCATAAGACCTTTTTTAACTTTTTCCCTCCAGCGCTCGTTTCCAACCAACCAGTCAAAACTGTTTTTTTGCAAATCTAAAAGATGGGGTATATTTATAGGAGAATGGATTTTTCCAAATGATATTCTTTCGGGTATTCTGTCACTTTGAGTTCTGGCTTTTTCAGTCAAGAGATTCCTTTCGTCAAATTTTTGATTTTTCTACTCTCTTGGACCGCTATATATCTGAAAAGAGCTATATTATTAGTTTACAGAAATAAATTGAATATACCAAATAATTTGAAATGCTATTATGATAAAGTAGTAATATGAATGCTAGCAAAAGCAACAGTGGCAAAACTATAAAAAAAGTGCTAATTATTGGCACAGAATCTACTGGTAAGACCACACTTTGCAAAAAGCTAGCAGACATTTTTCAAACTCAATTCGTTCGCGAAATTGGTAGAGATGTGACAGAAGCTGTTGGAGATACAATGAAGCTAACCAACGAAAACTATTGTGAGATTTTCACTCGTCACTATTTAGAAATTGAAAAGAAAGAAAAAACCGCAAATAAGATTTTATTTGTAGACACTGATAGCGTAGATACTCTTTTTTGGCATGAGGTGACATTTGATACCACACC
>JAITBJ010000063.1 GCA_031283665.1 Candidatus Opitulatrix cubana | reverse complement strand
TTTAGTAGTTGCTTTCTTTACAGTTGCAGCCTTTTTAGAAGCTTTTTTCTCTTCTACAGCAGCAATAGATTCATCCACTTTCATTTGAGCAGCTTGAAGAAGTTCTTTCTCCCATTCTGCTAAAGGCTCTTCTTCTACGCTTGCAGAAGCCAAATCCGGTTTCGCGCTACCATCAGATGCTCCCGCTTTTTTGCTAACATTTGTTTGCGCCACATTTGATCTTGCAATAAGACCTTGTGCCACAGCATCTGCTATTATATTAGTTAAAAGCTCAATAGATTTTGTAGCATCATCATTTCCAGCTATTGGATAATCTATATTTGTTGGATCGCAATTTGTGTCCATTATAGCCAAAATAGGTATACCTAATTTTCGTGCTTCATCCACAGCTATTTTCTCTTTCAATATGTCAACAATCCAAACAATAGTTGGTGTCTTTGTCATATCTCTTACACCGTTCAAAAGTTTTTCAAGTTTGAATTTTTCTCTTTCCAAAATCAAAAGTTCTTTTTTTGTATACCCTGATTCAGATATATTTTCAAAATCTATTTGCTCTAAATCTTTTAAGCGTCTCACAGATTTCATAACCGTTTTCAAATTAGTTAGCATACCACCAGGCCAGCGCTCTGAAACATAAGGCATACCCACTTTAGTAGCTAATTCGCTAATAGCACCCTTTGCCTGGCGCTTAGTGCCTACAAATAAAATAGTGCCACCAGCTGCCACTGTTTGCTTTACAAAATCATAAGCAATGTCTATATTTTCAACAGTTTTATTCAAATCTATTATATAATTGCCGTTTCTTGATGTCAAAATATACGGTTTCATTTTTGGATTCCAGTTTTTTGTAGGATGTCCAAAGTGCACGCCTGCATCAAGCAGACCTTTCATAGTTACAACTGCCACAAGTTTCTCCTTTTATCAGGTGGGCTTGTGTCTAACCCACAGCGGTTATTCCTAGTATAGTTCTAAAACCACCTTTCGGACCGCAGTTTTAGATTTATTCTATACGCGTATTAGAGTTTTCACTCTTAGTACTAGTCTACACGAAAAATGCTTAAATCCAAAATAATAACTTTTTTGATACTATACTGAATATATGGCATCAAGAGATCTACCTAAAAGCTTCCGTGAAGCAATTCATTCTCTTATGGGTTTAGAAGTAGATAAGAAAATAAAACTAAAAGAAATTATGCCGCCTACTCGTATAAGCCCATACTCTCTTGCTGTAGAAGCTACAATTGAAGATGAAAGCAAAATGGACACCACACTTGGCAATTTTATAGTCATTTATAAAGAGGATGAAGCGCAAACTTGGGGTTCACCATTTAGAGTGATAACCCATATCACTTCAGGAGTAGAAAATGTTATGGCCACAGATCCAGTTTTTCGTCAACATATATGGTCTAAGTTTTGCAACACTGTAATGCAAGCTCCATCTATAAATATAAATGGCACAGTTACCACTTCTGTAAATGAATACTTTGATTCTAATGATGTTCAAGTTCAGCAAAGCGGAGAAAATATAGAAGATTCCACTTTCGATTTGAGAGCATCTTGGTCCACGCAAAACTCAAATATGAAACCACATTTTCTTGCTTGGATTCAGTCGTTTACGAGTTTAACTAACTCAGATATGCTATTTTAGGGAAAACCCTTTACGCTTTAAAAAACTTTTTAAGCAAATACTTTTGCTACTTTTTGAATCATATCAGGTCTCAGGCCGCACCATTTATCATCTCCAGCAATTACCACCGGTGCCTGCATAAACCCTAATGATGAAATATATTCCATAGCTTGGGAATCTTTTGTAATATCAATCACATTATATGATATGCCAAACTTATCAAATAGTCTTTTTGTTGCCTCACACTGTGGGCAATGTGGCTTTCCGTATAATGTAATCATCATAACCTTTCGTAAAAATTATCTTTTTCTAAAAATTATTCTTTATTAAGTTGTCTATTAAAAAGAATATATTATATTTATTAAAATTTTTACAAAGTTGAGCGTGTTTTTTGTAAAAATTTTGTGGTGGATGCGTTTTTGCTATTTTCAAAAATATGTTTAGGATTTCCAGAGTCTACAATTGAGCCAGATTCCAGAAAAATCACATTTTCAGATACCTCTTTTGCAAATTGCATTTCATGAGTGACCACTATCATAGTCAGCCCCTCATTAGCCAGCTTTTTCATAATATCTAGCACTTCTGCCACCATTTGGGGGTCAAGAGCTGAAGTGGGTTCATCAAATAAAATCACTTTTGGATTCATAGATAAACTCCTTGCAATAGCTGCTCTTTGCTTTTGACCGCCTGATAAAGTATAAGGCAATTTATTTGCAAACTGCTCCATACCCACCTTTTTCAGATTTGAAAATGCTATCTTTTCTGCTTTAGACTTTTCTAACCCTAAAACCGCAGTTTGCCCTATTGTGCAGTTTTCCAAAACAGTTTTATTTGCAAATAAATTAAACTGCTGAAAAACCATAGAAATCTGCTTTTGCACATCTGTAGGATTAAACGCGGGATCTAATATATTTGCGCCCTCATTTGCCCCTGCATTTGAATTGTTGAAAATGATTTGGCCTTTATCTGGGGTTTCTAGGCGATTCAAACATCTTATAAATGTAGACTTTCCTGAGCCTGAGGGGCCTATTATAGTAGTAGTTGCCCCCTCATGAAAATCCACTGATATATTTTTCAAAACCTCTACACCATTATATGATTTGCAAAGTCCTCTAACGCTTAAAACAGTATTCTTTTTCATATTATGCACTATACTCCATTGCAGAAAAAGCTTTGCCATCTAAACTAATTTTCTTTTCAATAGTGTTTAATAAAAACTGGGCTAAAAATGTCAAGACTAAATAAATTATGCAAGTTATCAAGAAAGTTTGTGCAAAAAGCATAATAGACCCTGAAATAGAAGTAGATTGAAAATAAAGCTCTATTACGCCTATCACATTTAAAACGCACGAATCTTTGATATTTACCACAAACTGATTGCCTATAGAGGGAAACGAGTTTCTAATTGCCTGAGGCAAAATTATATGATAAAGCTGCTGATTGCTTGTCATTCCTAATGACTGCGCTGCTTCTGTTTGTCCAATGTCCACACTTTGAATTCCTGAACGAATTATCTCACTCATATAAGCACCTGTGTTAATAGATATTACCACTATTCCTGCTGTAAGAGGCTCCCAATGAATAACAGGTCGCAAAATGTAAAACATAAAAATAGCCTGAATCATCATAGGTGTGCCTCTAAACACAAACACATATGCTTTTATAGCCCCATGCATAATATATTTCAAACTCTTTTTCAGAATGGAATTATGCGGTTTTATTTTTGCAGCATTTCCAAGTCCTAATGCAAGTCCTATTAAAAACCCAAAAACAGTTCCTAAAATTGCTAATAAAATCGTAATTTCAGTACCGTATAAAAACAGCGACCAATTATTTTGCAAAATCCATAAAGCGCTCGCAAAAAAATTATCTGGCGGTTTATTACTAGATTCTTCTGTACTATTTTTGTTTACTGCATTCAGCATAAGCTGCTCGCGCTTATCTTGCGGAATGTTATTCAAAGCGTTTTGCACATCAGCAAAAAACTGTGTGCCGCGCGTGCCTTTTTTCAAACCTATAGACACAGATGTGTCAGCGTCAAATCCTTTGCCTTTTTCAAAACTCACTATTTTCAAATCAGGGTTTGATTCCACAATGCCTTTTGCTACAGGCAGCTCTGCTGTGATTCCATCTGCATCATCATTTTGCAAAGAGTAAACTAAAAGAGGGTATGTGTCTTTTGGCGTAATATGTTTTACGCCTTTTATCTGATCTATTACCTCATCATAAATAGTATTTTTCTGACCTATAACTCTTGACTTGGAAAACTGCTCTATTGTTGTAAAGTTTTCCTGTGGGGAATTAGCTTTTACTATCATAACCATATCCGAGGAATAATATGGCGTAGTAAAATCTATACCGTTTTCTCTTTCAGGAGTATCAGTCATCCCTGCTATAATTGCATCTATCACGCCTGATTGCAAAGCAGGCTGCAAACCATCCCACTCTATTTTTTTAATAACAAGTTCTTTATGTAAATCAGCTGCAATAAGTTTTGCAATTTGCACATCATATCCATCACAGTATCCAGCAGAACCAATTTTTACCGCGCTTGGAGTTTCAATGCCGCTTTGCCAATTAAACGGTTCATAATTGCATTCCATACCTACAATAAACTGATTCTCATTTTGAACCCCATTTTGAGCTTCATTTTGAACATTGCCAGATTTTAGAGGAGCAGCTTGAGCAGTAGTAAACCCTGAAAAGACCAATAAAGATACTACAAGACCAATAAAACTGAAAAACAGTTTTGCATTTTTCATATTTTTAGTTTACCAGCATTTAAATCTTATTAGGGGTATTTTTAAACGACCGCACAAATTGTAACATTGAGCTCCCCCAGTTGGACTTGAACCAACTTCGCTTCTTTCAGAAGCTCAACGACCAGTATTATTTTTGTGTCGTTGGTTCAAGTAGTTATACTATATATAGAATTTATATGTACTAGAATTGAAACTAATTTAGAGCTCCCCCAGTTGGACTTGAACCAACGACACATCGATTAACAGTCGATTGCTCTGCCAGCTGAGCTATGGGGGACTGTGATTTTAGTTTAGCAAATAAATGTTTAAACACCAAAACCAAAGTACGCCGGCCGGGGCTCGAACCCGGGACCTGCAGCTTAAAAGGCTGTAGCTCTACCAACTGAGCTACCGGCGCTCCTAATTAATAGTATATATTCTTTTTTAGTCTTTTCAAAAACAATTGAAATCTAAAACTATTATTCTATGGATAATTTAATATCCGTATTTAGATAGTTCCACTTGTATATTCTCATTTTTCTTTTCATCTAACTTAATAGAATATGTACCTGATGTAGCACTAACAGATGATGTATTATCTTTTTCGATCCATCTATAGCAAGAATCTCTATCAGTGCTAGAAAAACTATGTTTATAATCATAAGAGCAATAATCATAATCGTATTCGTGATAATCATATGTCAACCTCATAACACCAGAGTTTAAAGTGAAACTTCCGCTTTCAAAATTAAGATTTTGAACAGTAGGATATTTTGTCACAGACCAATCATAATTCTTATATGTATCACTAGTATACCCGTAAGATCCCGAATATGAGCTACTCCAAGGGCATCCTGTAGGTATGCTCCCGTTATTATCATTAGCGCTTTTCACACAATCATCTATTTCTTTTTTTATTGCATCATTTATTGCTTGCTTCAATTTATCAGTAGGTGTGATTTTTAAAGATACTTCACTTGAAGTGGGCACTATTACTTCCCCACTATCTCCTTTAATATATTTGCTTTTTGCATCAGCTGTCACATTATAAATACCAGGATATGCATACGCTGTTCCTGTTCTTGAACCTGTAGCACTTGCTACACCAAATTCAATTTTATTCGCTGTAAAGCTCTGAACACCATCTGCATTAGTTTTAACCTCAAAGTGTTTAACCATAGTAGAAGATAGTCTCCAATTATGGAAAAACAGAAATGAATTTGAAGATATATGAGCACTCATTTCATCAGTTCGTGAAGTATCCTTTATAAAATATGTAACTTTCATAGTAGCAGTGTTTCCGTCAACCTGCACATCTGTTATAGATATATCATGTATACGATTAGCCTCATCAACAAGCGGACCTGACTGATTTGCAGCATTTCCTAACAAAAGCTGTTTTGCATTATCAGGTATATCCACAGGAGGCGAAATGCGTGTAGCTTCATCAAGATTTCCATCTTTTATTGAATTCATATAAGCCTCCACTTGCTTTTCAGCTGAAAATGCTGTAGAGTTCAAAATTGCCACGGTTATAAAAAACAAAATAATAGCGGCAATAATACTACCACCAATAATAATAAACTTTTTCATTGTCTTCTTTTGCTTTGCAGTCATAGATTTTTTCTGATTTTGCAAACGCTTTATTAAACTAACTTTAGGTTTGCTTTTATCTATTACCGGAGCTGGAATAGTTGCGGATGCAGAAGCCTTAAGTGCAGAAGATGATGTATTAAATTTTGGAGCATCTTTTTTAGGAGGCTTCACAAATTTCGGAGGTTCATTTTTTGCAGATTCTTTATCTACATTATCTTTTTGGATTTTAACACCTTTTTTTAATTTAAACGTTGGCGGTTTTGAAATATCCTTTTTATTAGCCACGGGTTACACTTCCTTTAGGCATCCATAATCCTGCAGGCAATTTTGTAATGTATTTTGCAAAACGAGAATAATGCCAAAGCGAATAACCCTCTTCAATTGAATACCACGCATAATCTACAGTTCTTATTCTCCCAACCACAAGCACAATTATTATCCTTACTGCAAAACCGACTAATGCAGCAAAAAAGCCAGCAAAAAATATAGCCACTCCATCGGTATAAGGAGCTGATGCGTCAATTATTGTTACGAAAAATGATACACAAAATGCAACAATTTCCATAATTATTAGATTATCAAAAGCTCTGATTTTTTTACTCTCTAAACCGGCTGTGAATAATAAATATAAAACAAAGTACACGCCTCCAAGTAAAATATATAAAACTGATTTTCCAACGAGCGCTCCAGCAGACTCCCCTAAATTTGAAAGAGCCGAACTTGATGATAAATAACTAAATCCCGAGACGCCCCTGAAAAGAGTTGAAACTGTTGAAGTCAAAACAGAAAGAATAACAGTTCCTATCGGCATAAAGATTGTTGCTATAGTACCTAATACCACTAACACGCTCACAGTCATAGGTCTTTGCGTGTCAATTTCAAGACTAGGTGCTATTATTTGGGATACCTGATTTTTTGAAAACTGAGGATAAATTGCAGAATACAAGTTTTCCTGCAAATACTCTCCATCGGGATTCGCGAAGTATTTTGCTCCATCTTTATCTGTATACCACCAAACACCATTCTCATCTTGCGAATAGTTTTTATCTTTTACAACCATCTAGCCCTCTTTATTATTTATTTTTACGTTTTACTCTATAACTAAGTTTATCATCTATAGACCCTTTGAACACAAAGATTTTCTATTACTTAAATATCAAATCTACAGAATCAAGCTAAAATATAAAACTAAATTTATGTATATTATAGATTATTCTTTAATTTTCAATTTTTTCTGATTTGCAAAACCTACAAATCCCAATACAAGTATAGGAATCGAAAACCAGAAATATGCTAAAAATAACAATGTGCCTATAGAATATAAAATTGCTGCTACCAATGCACCCCAGGCTTTTTTTATCACAAATCCTACCCAAGCAAAAATAACGCCTATCGCAAAAAAGAAGAGTTGAGATTGGACAAAAGGTACTGCTATACCCGTGCTAATTGCTTGTCCAAGTGTGCCACTTTTACCTATTGAGTTTCCAAAATACCAAATGACGAAAAGCATATAAAGCATTGCCAATATAATACTAGTTAGAAATAATTTACTTCTATTTTTGAACACTCCGTTTCCTCTATTTATTGATGCGGTCTTTGCCTCATCATTTTCTGTCATTTTACTTCCTTTCGTTAGTTTATTATTTTTGTACTATAAAGCAATGTTTATAAATCACTGCTCTATATTTATATACTACACGAAAATCCATGAACCCCCCCCGTAGAACAGATTATAACAAAAATGTTATAATTAAGATTATTTTATTTATTAATTAATAGAAAAATAATATTATACACCACTAAACTGTTAGTTGAGAAATGCTCTGAATAAGTTAGCAAATTCAACCGCCTTTCAAGCTGATAATCTATAAAAAATGGCTAAACTGAAATTAGTTTAATTTGTTTTTAGGTTATAAACTATAAACAATTTGAACTATATCAGTAAAAACATAAACGAAAGGAAAAATATGACTGAGAAAAATAAAACAGAACAAGCAAATGTTAGCACTAATGAAAAACTAGAACTTGGTAGCACTATCAAAAAGCGCCGTAAGCAGCTTGAAATGACACAGGAAGAACTTGCAAAAAAATGTTTTGTGAGTTATCAAGCAGTTTCAAAATGGGAAAATAACACTAGTATGCCTGATGCTAGCATTTTGCAGCTTTTAGCTTCTGCTCTCAAAATGAGCGTTGATGATCTGCTAAATGGCAATACAGAACTTGATGAAAGCAAAAAAACTAAAACTGTTTACGGAAATATATATGGAAAAATAACAAAAGATATTCATGGAGATGTAAAAATTGTTTTTGGAAATATAGATGCAGATATCTATGGAAATGTTTTGGGAAATATAATAGGAAGAGCTAATAACATTTTTGGAAATGTAGAGGGAAATGTTTTAGGAGAGGTTAAAGGTGATATAACAGGATATATCAGAAAAAACTTACTCGGAATAGTTCATGGATATGTAAAAAAAGGTGTGAGAGGAAAAGTTCTTGGCTCTATAATCAAAGACGGTCTAGGTGTAGACTAAATCTCTGATAAAATTAAACTATGAAATATGAGTTGCCTGAACTTCCTTATGACTATTCTGATTTAGAGCCATATATCAGTGGTGCTATTATGGAACTGCATCATGATAAACACCATAATGCTTATGTGGCTGGTGCAAATCAATCTCTTGAGCAGCTCGAAGATGCGAGACAAAAAGATGATTTTGGAAAGATTAATCAGCTTTCAAAAAACTATGCTTTCAATTTTGCAGGGCATGTAAATCACAGTCTGTTTTGGGATAATATGGCGCCTACTGGTCAAGAAGCTCACGGTGAACTTCTTGAAGCAATTAGAGACCAATTTGGCTCATTAGAGATTTTCAAAAAGCAATTTTCTGCAGTAGCTGCTGGAGTGCAAGGAGCTGGATGGGCTGTGCTTGTTTGGGATGCTCTTGCAAAACGCTTGCAAATAGTGCAGCTTTTTGATCATCAGGCTAATCTCGCATTGAGTTTGACACCTATTTTACTATTAGATGTTTGGGAGCATGCATATTATTTAGATTACAAAAATGTGCGAGGAGATTATATAAATGCGTGGTGGAATATAATAAACTGGGAAGATGCTAATAAGCGATTTACAAAAGTTGCCGTTAGTTTATGAAAGTATTACTAAAAAATAAACCTTATAGATATTTATTTTTCTCAAATCAACTTTCTGTAATCTGTGCGGGATTTTATTATATAGCACTTATCACTCTTGCTGACACTTTACCAAATCCTAAAATAGGTGTTTTGATGATTTCAGTTCTTTCTCAAATACCAATCTTTTTGAATTTTATATTAGGCATAATAGCTGATAAATCTAAAGACAGATTCAAAGGAATTATTTCAAATAGCATTTTTGCCACAGTTATTTTCCTCATTATTTCTTTTTTAGTGGTTTTTGCTAGTGGGAATTATATTTTGTTTTCAATTATTGTTGCTCTATATTGCGTGTCATCTCTTTTAGATTATTATACAACATATTTGAAAGTTCCTTTTCTGCCCTTAATAGTAAAAAAAGATGATTATCAAGAAGCAATAGGCGTCAATCAAGCATTCAAACAAACTATGACCTTTTTAGCTAATGCTATTGGAGCAGTTTTTATTTTGTGGTTTAGTTTTCAAAATATAGCGTTGATCAATTCAGGACTTATTATTTGTTCGTTGCTATTATTTTTAGCTGTTTCAAAGTCTATAAAATCTAAAACAGAAAACAAATTGCCAAAGCCTGATTTATCTAAAAAGATATTTAGCAAAGGCACAATCAAAGATATTAAAGAGCTGTTTGAAATAAAAGAAGTTTTTTATGCAATTGTGTCTGCAACATTTATAAATAGTATATTTGCGACCGGCTTCACACTAATAATTATGCATCTTGTGGCTGATAGCTCATTTGCACTCATTTCCTATCAGTTTTCTATCGTTTCCATTGAGGGAGTAGAGTTTGCGGGTGTGGTATTAGGGGGCTTAATCGGGATAATTGTTTTCAAAAAAATGAGTATAAAAGGAATAATAAATATAGTTTTTGCTGGTGCATTCATCTGGTTTGGTGCATTTTTCATTGACAACTTTATAGCTCTTATAATTGTGTCATTTTTGGTAGCATTTTTTACTGCAATAGTCTCTGCAAAGTCTACTACTGTAGCTTTTGAAAAAATAGCGCCTGAAAAACTCTCAACAATTTCAGGCATCGCTTTTACCTTTGGAAATATAGCCACACCAGTGCTAATTTTGATTTTCTCATCATTAGCTGTGATGCTACATATGAGATTAGTTATTATCATTTTAACAGCGTTTACACTTATATGCTTTTTATTTTTATTGGTCTACAGCAGAAAAACTGAATTCAAATAATTCCAAAATCTTGAAAACCTAATAATTAAAAATCTAAATCTAGAGTAAACTGAATAATATATACTAGTCCCCATCGTCTACGATGAGCTTTAGCGACCAGATAGCACTGTCTTGATAGGCCGCTAGACGATGGAGTATAAAACTGAATAAAAGTACCTAGCTCCCATCGTCTAGCGGCCTAGGACGCCGGCTTCTCATGCCGGTAACACGGGTTCAAATCCCGTTGGGAGTACTGTATTCCTGATAAGGCAATTTGAATAAATTTTTCAAGCGAAATGTTCAATTTTGGGGTGTTTGAGGCTTCCGCGCAAGCGTAGTGTTCCTATTTAAGCAAGGAAGCCGAAAACAGAGAGCGAAAGCCAAGTACCGTTTTGGCAGCGAACGACCCCACAAATTGTAACATTGAGCGACCTCAAATCCCGTTGGGAGTACTGT
>JAITBJ010000083.1 GCA_031283665.1 Candidatus Opitulatrix cubana | reverse complement strand
TTCTTCTGCTGGAGCTTCTGATGTTTCAGGTTTTGCGGACTCTTCTTGAATTTGCTTTTCTATTTCAGCCTTTTTTTGACTTGCTTCATGCTTTGTTTTTTCAGCCTCATCATTTATAGCAGCCACTTTAGCAGCAATATCAATGGTTTTTTCAGATACTTTTAAAGTAGACTTTGCTCCTGATTTGCCCTGAAACTTTTGATAATCTCCTGTGAGCTCAAGTATTTTTTTAACTGTATTAGAAACTTGTGCACCCACGCCTAGCCAATATGCAGCACGAGTAGAGTCTATAGAAATATATGACGGTTCCTCTGTTGGACGATATTTTCCAATTTCTTCAATTACTCTACCATCTCTTTTATTGCGTGAGTCAGTAACAATAACCCTAAAATAAGGGTCTTTTTTCTTGCCAACTCTTTTTAATCTAATTATTGTAGCCATATATTCAGTCTAACACCTTTTTTGATATAAACGAAATAATAGTATCGCCATAAACGCTTTCTGATTCCAATTTGAAACATTTAAAAACTCCTATTTGAAAATCTATTATTTCATTTTTACTATGTTCATAAATTATGAGTTTTGCATTTTTTAGATTACTTAATTTAGCAACATCCCCACTACTAAATCTATATGGCGGGTCCACAAAAGCAATTGCTTCGCATTGAGAGTTGTCTGATATTTTTACTCTATTTGCATTCATTTTTGTCAGTTTCACATTTTCAAAACCTTTATCTTTGCAAAAGCGGTCTAACAAATCTACGACCTTTTTGCTATTATCATTCAAATAAACTTCACGCGCTCCCCTAGACAGCGCTTCAAACCCTAAAGAGCCTGTGCCAGCAAAAAGGTCGTAGAATGAAAACTGATCAAAATCAATCATATTTTCAAGTTTTGAAAAAATAGCCTGTTTTACTTTTGCAGTTGTCGGTCTGGTAATAGAATATGCTTTTGGTAGAGATAAACCTTTATATTTTCCAGAAATAATTTGCATTTACCGCTCCATCAAAAGATTAGCCATTAATTTAGTATTCCACTTTTTCCAAAAAAAGACCTTTAGCTTGAGCTGGACCTAATGATGCTTTACGCTTTTTATCTACCAAAGACTGATATAGCCATTCAGGCGCTCTTTGCCCCTTACCAACCAAAAGACTCGCACCTATCAAACATCTAACCATATTATGTGCAAAAGCATTTGCGCAAATTGTTGCCGTTATATAACCGTTTGCTTCATTTTTATCAAATCTAAACTCTAACAAATCTCTTATAGTAGTTTGCCCATCTCTTGGCTTTATAAATGAAAGAAAATCATTTCTGCCAATTAGCTTTTTTGCCGCCTCATTCATTTTTTCGACATCTAAATGAGTATCAACTTCTAAACAATATCTTGATAAATGCGCTAAACGGTGCTCAATATCATTGCTTATATAGTATTTATAAACTCTAAACTTTGCGCTTCTCCTTGCATCAAAATCACTATTTGCGGCGCTTACTTTATTTATTACAATATCATTTGGTAATAAACTATTTAATTTATATAGCAAAACGCTTTCAACTCCATAAGACCCTTTACTATCTGAAAACTTGCCTACTATTTTTTCAATCTGTTTTGAATCAAAGTCTAAATGAGCTACTTGACCTGTAGCATGCACGAGTGCATCTGTACGCCCTGCGCAAAAAATTTCTACCTTTGACCGTGTAATTTTTTCTAATGTGTTTTCTATTGTGCCTTGAATAGTGGGGAAGTCGTGCTGAATAGCCCAACCATGATACGCTCCTCCATCGTAGGAGATATCTAATCTAAATCTAGTCAAAATAAGAGTATCTATTAACCTTTTTGAGAGTTTTTACGATGAATCACAGGTTTTGGTGTTTTAGAAGCAACTTTCTTTATATGAGCTTTATTCTTATCATCTTTATGCTCGTGCGTTACGCCTTTAGAAGTTTTAGAAATCTCTTTATCTTGAGTGCTATCACTCTGACCTTTATCATTCTTGCTTTTATCTGTTGCAGAATCTGATGTAGCTTTATTATCTTCAGCAGTATTAACTTCAGTAGCGTTTGCCTCAAACCCATCTACTTCCGCTTCTGGAACTTGAACATTTTTCTCTACAAGCTCAATAATTGCCAAAGGAGCATTATCACCTTTTCTTGGCATAATTTTGATTATACGTGTATATCCGCCATCGCGTTTTTCAAATAGTGGTGCTATCTCAGTAAAAAGTGTATGAACTATAGATTTATCACGAATATATCTCATAACTCTTCTTCTAGAATGCAAATCCCCTCTTTTTGCAAAAGTTATTAATCTTTCTGCATAAGGGCGTAGTCGTTTAGCACGCGTTTCAGTCGTGGTTATAGCATTATACTCAAAAAGCGATGCAGCTAAATTAGATAATATCAATCTCTCATGAGCAGGAGAGCCCCCTAGTCTTGGTCCTTTTGCTGGTCTACCTGGCATTTTGAATCACTCCTTAATTTCTTATTCTTTAACTAATCTCTCAATGATAAACCTGCTGCTTGCAAAACGCCCTCGAGCTCTTCCACAGACTTATCTCCAAAGTTTCTAATTTGAGATATTTCAGATTTGCTTTTAGCTACTAACTGCCCTACTGTATTTATACCAGTTCTTGAAAGAGCATTAAGCGTTCTTTGCGACAAATCTAACGACTTTATATCAGCTGACGAATTATCATCTTCTACAAATGCAAACTCTTCTATCTCATCATCACCAATTTCTATACCCTCAGATTCAGGTGATATATCTTTCACTAATGTGAAAAGCTCTACAAGTGTAGATCCAGCAGAAGCTATAGCATCAGATGGAGTAATAGAGTTTTTAGTTTCCACATCTATAATTAGTTTATCAAAGTCAGTTCTTTGCTCTACACGAGTAGCCTCTACAGAATATCTAACTTTCAAAACTGGTGAATAAATAGAGTCTATTGAGATTCTCCCAGCCTCTTCATCACCCTTTTTATTCAGCTGTGCACTAACATAACCTCTTCCGCGCTCTACAATTAAAGAAGCGTTCACATTTGCGCCTTTGTCAAGAGTGGCAATATATAAATCTTTATTATGCACTTCAATCCCGCTAGGAGTTTTAATATCTCCTGCAGTAAGTTTACCAGCGCTAGATTTTTTCAAAGTTATCTCTACAGGTTCGTCATGTGTAGATGAAACAACTACATTTTTCAAGTTCAAAATCAACTCTACCACATCTTCTTTTACACCTGGAATAGTTGTAAACTCGTGATTTACACCCTCAAATTTTACACTAGTTATAGCTGCGCCAGGTATAGATGATAATAAAGTTCTTCTAATAGAATTGCCTAATGTGTAGCCAAAACCCGGCTCTAATGGCGTAAAATAAAATCGTGATCTATTTTCTGATATAACTTCTTCAGTTATTGTTGGTTTTTGAGCGATTAACATATATTACCTTTCTTATAATCTTCTTCTTTTTGGAGGGCGGCAACCATTGTGTGCAAGCGGCGTAACATCCCTTATAAAACCGACTTCTAATCCTGCGGACTGTAAAGATCTTATAGCAGTTTCTCTACCACTTCCAGGTCCTTTTACAAACACATCCACTTTTTTCATACCGTTTTCTTGAGCCTGTTTAGCAGCTTCTGTAGAAGCCATTCCAGCAGCATACGGTGTTGACTTTCTTGAGCCTTTAAATCCTATATCGCCAGCAGACGCCCATGCAATCACAGCACCAGTCAAATCAGTAATAGTCACAATTGTGTTATTAAATGTTGATTTGATATGAGCTTGGCCATAAACCACATTTTTCTTTGCCTTTTTTTTACCTCTTGCTACAGCCATTTATGCTACCTTCTTTTTCCCTGCTACAGTTTTTCTAGGACCTTTCCAAGTTCGTGCATTAGTCTTTGTTTTTTGACCACGAACAGGTAGTCCTCTTCTATGTCTCATACCTTGATATGAGCCTATTTCAATTTTGCGTTTTATATTTGATTTTACATCTCTACGTAAATCGCCCTCTAACTCAAAATTGCCTTCAAGGTAATCACGCAATTTGATTAGATTATCTTCTGATAAATCTTTTACTCTAATATCAGGGCTAACACCCGTAGCCTCAAGTGCTTTTTTACTCCTACTTTTGCCCACACCAAAAATATATGTTAAAGCTGCCTCAATTCTTTTTTCTTTAGGCAAATCTACACCTACTAAACGAGCCATATAAACCTTTCTTAACCTTGTCTTTGCTTATGACGAGGATTTGTGCAGATAATCATTACACGGGAATTTCTACGAATAACTCTGCAGTTTTCGCATATTTTCTTCACGCTAGGTTTTACCTTCATTAAAAATCCTCTTTCTTTGTCAATTATTTATATCTGTAAACAATTCTTCCTTTTCCCAAGTCATAAGGAGTCATTTCAACTATAACTTTATCACCTGGAATAATCCGTATATAATGTTGTCTCATTTTGCCAGAAATATGTGCTGTGATTATATGGTCGTTTTCTAGTTTCACTTTAAACATCACATTAGGCATAGCTTCCAGTACTTCACCTTCAACTTCAATTACGCCCGCTTTAGCCATATAAATTATCACCAATTCCTGAATTCAACGCATACACTTGACACTATAAATAGTTTACATTATATTTTTTATATTACAAAAAATTTCAATGCTGTAAAAGCTTTTTAGCCAAAAAGTTAGCAAATTGTTGTATACATTGAACAATTACTAAAATAATTCCAACCGATATCCACGTAATAATAGGATTAAATTTATTATAGCCATATTGAATTGCAAAATCTCCTAAGCCGCCGCCGCCAATAGTCCCAGCCATAGCAGACATATCCATAATACCGATAAAAATAAAAGCATATCCTAAAACTAGCGGCGGCATAACTTCAGGTATCACAACCCAAAATAGCGTTTTCAAGCGCGATGCTCCCATAGCATAAGATGCTTCTATCACACCATAATCTACATTTATTAATGACTGCTCCACAATTCTTGATGTAGCCATTGTGCAAAATATGCACATAGGAAAAATTGCTGCAGTAGTGCCAAGTGATGTGCCAACAATTGTTATTGTAAGAGGCTGAACAGCTGAAAGAAAAATAATAAACGGTATAGGACGCACTAGATTTACTATAAACTCTAAAACTTTATACAGCGCTGGATTTGAAAATATAGACCCTTTTCTAGTAGACCATAAAATGCAACCTAAAATCATACCTAATATGCCACCAATTAAAAGAGTTAGCATTACCATATATAGCGTCTCTTGAACAGCCTGAATTAGAGCTGGCCCTATAATAGACCAATCTGTTTTGCCAGCAGAGAATAAACTACTCATGCAAACTTCCGTCACCCTCTAAAATCTTGAAAACATTTACTAAGGATTTAGCGGCATCACTTTTTGGATTTTTGAAAACATTTTTATAAGTATCTAGCTCTACTACTTCCCCCTCGCTCATCACAGCTACTCTTTCGCATATGAGCCTCACCACGCTAATAGTGTGAGTTATCAAAATAATTGTGATACCAAACTCTTTATTAACTTTTTTCAGCAGTCTCATAATTTCAACAGTGGTCTCAGGGTCTAAAGCACTTGTAGCTTCATCAGCTAAAAGAATCTTTGGACTAGTAGCAAGCGCTCTTGCAATGCCCACTCTTTGCTTTTGCCCTCCTGATAATTCACTTGGATAATGTTTTTCATATCCTAACAATCCAACAAAATCTAAAAGCTCTAAAACAGTTTTTTGCCTTTCTCCATCAGATAAACCTAATTCTTTTGACTGGATTTTCAGAGGAAACTCTACATTTTTGAAAACAGTTTTAGAATCAAATAAATTGAAATGTTGAAATATGATGCCTATATCTTTTCTAATGTGTTTGAGCTGGGAATAATTCATTTTTGTTATATCTTTACCATCGACTAACACTTTTCCAGAATCAACCTTTTCCAAAGCATTAATCAATCTTATAAGAGTTGATTTGCCTGCGCCAGATTTGCCTACAATGCCAAAAATCTCACCTTCTTTAACATCAAATGAAACATCACGAACAGCTACTTGCTCTTTTCCTTTTGTTTTAAAAGTTTTTTTAGCGTTAACAAACGATACTATTGCTTCTTTACTCATCAACCTTTTCTTTTTGCAAATCACTTAGAATCTCTTGAAGTTTTGATGGCTCATAATCTTCAGAAACTATTTGAGCCGTTCCAGAATTATCATGTGCAATACTTCCTAAAAACTCTCTAGATCCAGAAGCCCAATTAACAATTTTATTTAACAGCAGATCATCACTATCTTTTTTCTGAACCACCCACACATTAATAAACCGCTTTGCAAAATCGCTATGAGCTGATTCTTTCAAAATAGCATCTTTAGGATTCACATCAGCATCTGATAAAAAGTCATTATTAATCACTGCTGCTGCCACGGATTTATCTGACAGCGAATGTGCTGCTTGATTAGCCTGAACGCTTTTTACATTCACTTTTGAAGATGCTTTTTCAATAACATTTGGAGTATAAACAGATTTCTTTTTATCTTTCAGGCTAATCAAGCCATTATCAGCTAATAAATTAATAGCTCTTGACTGATTAGTGTCATCATTTGGAATCACAATTGTGCTACCATCTTGAATATCTGAAAGCTGATTCACGCCTGCTGCTTTATTAGGATATAAACCTATAGGAAAAATTGCCGTAGCTCCAATAGGAACTAAATCACTATTCGTTTGAACATTATAATTTGCAAGATAATCTAAATGTTGAAACTCATTTATATCTAGCTCCCCTCTTGAAAGTGCTGGATTTTCAGATGTATAATCTGTAAAATTGACTATATCTACATAAATACCCTCTTTTAGTAAACCATCTTTCAAAACAGTCCATTGCATATCAGATGACTGAACTACGCCCAATTTCACAGGATTGCCTGAAGTGCCCTTTGGTCCGCCTGAGCCGCAAGATGTGATTGTAAACACTAAACACGCTAAAACCAAAAAACTAAAAAAAGACTTTATTCTCATATAACTAGTTTAACACAACTATTGAATATAATATATATTATCATCGGGCACACTGCCAATAAGTTTTGGAGACTGCTTTCCTATAAACTGGTATAAGCTTTCAAGTTGCGTTTTCATATCGTTGCCATCTAAATAAGCTATATTCATATATGGAGCTGCAACACTCAAAACGCTATCACCATAAATAGCATATTTTTGCATTTTGCCAACTTGTGCAGCTGAATTACTATTAAACGCTTCAATTGAAGCTTTATGATTATTCAAAAATGCAGAAATCTCATTAGAGTGAGAACTCAAAAAGTTTTGACTTGCTACAGTCACGCCTGTTATAATTGAAACTGACGAATGAGCCTTAAACTGTTTGCCAATATCAGATAATCTTGCTAAATTAGATCCTCCTTTCAGTGCAGCAGATGCATATGGCTCAGGTAAAATAGATAATGTATTTTTATCTTTATCTAATTTTGAAACGCATGTGGCAGGTGATGTTTGCCAATCTATAAGAGACATTTTTCTTTCAAAATTGTATGCTTTTGAAAGGTAGTCTATAGCTAATTCAGGTATAGCACCTTTGCCTGTAGCACATATTTGCAAATCAAACCCTTTTTCCCAAATCTGTGATTCTGATAAACTCTCAAAAGATAAGCTTTCAAGATTTTTTGGACCTATAAGATAAAGAGGGGAAAATGTGTTAATATCTACTATTTTTATAGATTTGCTTTTATTATATAGGGCTGCTGCCGCATTTGAGGGGATAGTAGCAATATCAACATCGCCGCGATTTAGTGCTGCTAGCAAAGTATCCATATTTGAATCTATTGTAAGCTGATATTGACTTTTATCATCAAGATTTAAAAGACCTATTGCAGTAGGACCATTCAGTGCATGAACTCTAATTTTATCAAGACCTGAATCAGTAGCATTCGAACAAGATGTGATAATAACTGATATAAAAACTGCTAGACAGACTAACAGTGATTTATATTTTAACAACGATTTGCATTTTAATAACGATTTGCATTTTGCTGACTTTATATTCTGTTTCATACTGTAATGATATCACATTTTATTTTTGTACCCTCGCTGGGATTCGAACCCAGGACACCCTGATTAAGAGTCAGGTGCTCTAACCAACTGAGCTACGAAGGCAAAACACTTATATAAAGATAACATTTTAATGCTATCATACAAATAGAATGACAAAAAAACTATTAATTATTGACAGCCACTATCTTGCTTACAGATCTTATTATGGACTAAAT
>JAITBJ010000038.1 GCA_031283665.1 Candidatus Opitulatrix cubana | reverse complement strand
CGGGCTCTGATATAGAGTTTGCGGACGAAATCACGCTTGCTCGCGCAATTTCCTACCGGACAACTTTTTGAATCAGTCAAAAAATTATAAAAACTAATAGTATTTTTTCATAGAATATTCGGTTTGTGCGGTCTCTCGCTCCCGAAACGGTGCTCGGGTATCGCTCGTTGTATTCGCCTTTCTTGCTTAAATAGGAACATCTTGCGCGAAAGTCTCATACACCCCAAAACCGAATATTCTACTTCAAAATCAGTTTATTTTTGTTTTTATAATTTTTATGCAAGTTTTTGCAAAAAAATATCCAATTTAAAATAATACTGATTTACGCTTTGAAGCAAACAAATTCCTTAAAATAAATTGAACATTTTTTGTCCGTTTTTACCAAGCGAGGGATAGGCGGTGGCGGAGATCGGGGAGGAGCTGTGCTACGGTTCGAGTTTGGGCGATGAGAGGAAGAAAGTTTGCATCGCCTACCCAGCGCGGGAGTATATGCTGGTGCAGATGGGCGGCAATTCCTGCTCCTGCGACTCGCCCCTGGTTCATACCAAGATTCAGTCCATCGGGTTTGAGCACTTTATTTATCACATCTATTGAGTGGCGAGTGAGCGCTGTAAACTCTTGAAGTTCTGCCTCATCTAAATCAGTATAAAATGAGATATGCCGCTTTGGCAAAACCATAATATGCCCTGAATTATACGGAAAAAGATTCATAATTACAAAACAATGCTCACCTCTATAAACTATTAAACCGTCCTCATCTGATTTAGATTGTGCTTTGCAAAAGGGACAATGCTCTTGATCGGGGTTTTCAGGTTGATTATCACTGCCTCTAACATAAGCAGTTCTGTGGGGTGTCCAAAGGCGCTGATATCCATCCTCCTGCACACCAAGTTCTGTAGCATCGAACAACTCGCCACTAATTGCTTCAGGGTTTAGTAAATTATCTATCTGTTGATTCTCTTTTTGAGGTTCATCCATTGTTAACACCTATTTATCAGAGTTCTTTCTGCTTTCAATATGCTCTACTATTTTCTTGATAGCAGCATCTATACTAACACCGTTTTCCTGTGAACCATCTCTAAATCGGAATGACACTGCTTTATTTTTAACATCTTCTTCACCGGCTATTAGCACAAACGGAACTTTGGATTTGGAGGCGTTCCTAATTTTTTTACCAAATCTGTCGTCCGACAAATCCATTTCAGAACGTATACCTTGAACTGTCAATTTATCTAAAACAGTTTGCAGATAATCATTAAACTCATCTGCTACAGGAATGCCTAAAACTTGCACAGGTGCTAGCCAAGCAGGATAAGCTCCTGCATAATGCTCAGTCAAAACACCGAAGAAGCGCTCGATAGAACCAAACAGGGCTCTGTGAATCATAACAGGCTGCGCGAGTTCGCCATTTGGCGCTTGATATTGCAAATTGAAAAGCTCGGGCAAATTGAAATCTAATTGAATTGTTGACATTTGCCAAGTTCGTCCAATAGCGTCTCTGCACTGAACAGAGATTTTAGGACCATAAAATGCAGCTCCGCCTGGATCAGCTACTAATTCTAAACCGGAAGCACGAGCTACTTTTTCAAGAGTTTGAGTTGCCTCTTCCCAAACGGCATCGCTGCCAACATATTTATCTGGGTTTTTCGTGGAAAGCTCTAAATAAAAATCATCAAGGCCATAATCGGCGAGCAAGGATAGCACAAACTCTAAAAGAGAAGTAAGTTCGTCTGCCATTTGGTCTTTCGTACAATAGATATGTGCATCATCTTGAGTCATACCTCTTACACGAGTAAGCCCGTGAATCACACCTGATTTTTCGTAGCGATAAACCGAACCAAATTCAAAAAGTCTAAGAGGCAGCTCTTTATATGACCGAGAGCGGTGACGAAAAATCAGATTATGCATTGGACAATTCATAGGTTTCAAATAATAATCAACACCCTCATGCTTCACATGTCCATCTTTATCTAAAACTCTATCCACGCGCATTGGTGGAAACATAGTATCTTTATACCAAGCTAAATGGCCTGAAGTTTCATATAAACCGCCTTTCGTTATATGAGGAGTGTTTACAAATGAATAACCATTTTCTAAATGCTTTTTGCGTGAATAATCCTCCATCACGGTTCTCACTATTCCGCCTTTAGGATGGAAAATAGGAAGACCTGATCCTAGTTCATCAGGAAAAGAGAATAAATCTAATTGAATGCCTAATTTTCTATGGTCACGTTTTTCAGCTTCTTCTAAACGGTGCAAATATGATTTCAGATCATCTTTTGTGGCCCAGGCTGTGCCATAAATCCTTTGGAGTTGCTCGTTTGCTTCATCGCCTCGCCAATAAGCACCTGATGTTCTCATTAAGCGGAAATTATTTGCTAAGATTTTTGTGTTAGGCAGGTGAGGTCCGCGGCATAAATCTTGCCATACAGTCTTTCCAGATTTGTCAACATTTTCATAAATTGTGAGCTCCGTAGCGCCGACCTCTACTTTTTCTTCATCAGACAAATTATCTTTTATATTTATTAGTTCTATTTTGAAAGGTTCATCTTTTAGGAGCTGTTCTGCTTCAGATTTAGAAACTACTTTGCGACGAAACTCTTGATTAGCGTTTACTATTTTCAACATTTCTTTTTCAATAGTTTTCAGATCGTCAGGTGAAAAAGCTGTGTCAATTTCAAAATCATAAAAGAAACCGTCATCAATCACAGGACCCACTCCAAGATTCACGCCCTTATACAGATTTTGCACTGCTTGCGCCATAATATGAGTGGCCGAATGTCGCAAAATTGCTAGTCCGTCAGCACTGTTTAACTCAACTGGTTCTACTTGTTGGCCATCACTAACTTCAGAATAAATATCTTTAAGTTCGCCATCAACTTTTATAGCGATAACGTTTTTATCTGTGCCAAATAAATCTAAACCTGTTTTCATAATCTGTGTCTCATCATTTATTGTTTATCGAAATCAGGATTATCTTTCATCCATTTTTGGTATTCTGATTTATATTTTTCAAATTCGTCAGAGCTGTTAGTAAACTTAGTTTCACCTGTTAACAAATTGACGGTGCAAAAATAAAGCCAGTTTCCCTCGGGTGGGTTTAAAACTGCATTTACAGCATCTTCGCCTGGGTTTGATATTGGCGTTGGAGGAAGTCCTGTGTGAATGCGGTCATTATACGGGTTAGAATCATCATCTAATTGAGCTTGCGTCAAATCAAGAGCATTTATTCCTAAACCGTATGCTATTACAGTATCCATTCCTAGGTGATAACCAGTGTCTGGACTTGATAATCTATTATCTATTACGCGAGCCACCTTTCCATAATAGTCATGACCGAAAACCTCTTTTTGCACAATTGACGCTTTTGTGAGGACTGTATTAAAGTCTGATTCTTTTACGCCAAGCGTTCGCAAGGTCTCTAATGTTTTACTAATCATTTGCTCAAAAACAGTTTCTGAAGATTGCCCAATAGGCAGAATATATGTAGCAGGAAATAGATAACCCTCTGCTTTGCCTTTAGCTGCCTTTGGAAGGAGTTTCTTTTTAGCCGATTCTAATGCTGCTTTCACAGTTGAAGATGAAGCAGATGTTTGAGTGGCTATATAATTTATAATTTCAGATGCTGTGTAACCCTCAGGAATGGCAAGTTTGAAACCTGCCATATTATTTGCATCTAATAACATCGCAATTGCTGTTTTCGAGCTTTGATGAACTTTTAAATTGAAACTGCCAGCTTGAAGTTTTGAGTCTACTCCCTCTCGAATAGCTTCTTTTACAAAATATGAAGCATCTTTTACTACACCATTATTTTCTAAAATGTTTGCAATATCAGATGTAGATGAACCGTCAGGAATTGTAACAACTACAGCGGCAGCGTTTGCATCATCAGAAAAATCGTGACGAAAAAACTGATTATATATAAAAAATGATGACACTATTAAAACTGCTATTAAACCCGCAATTATGAAAAACTTCCTTTTATCAGGTTTATCATTTTTTTGAGACAGTTGGTCATCTGACATAATACTAGTTTAGCATAAAATAGTATTTAGGATTTCTACAGCTGCCATTTGATCAATTACTTTTTTCTGTTTTTTATGAGCATCTGGAGTGGATTTAGAGTTTGCGGCTAAAAACATTTTTTTTGCAGAAGCAGTGGTCAATCTTTCATCTATAAACACTATTTCTGGAAGCTGATTTTCTGGAAGCATATTTTCTGGATACGACTTTAATTGAGATTTTAGAACTGGTAATAAAGTGTCCCTTGTCCAAGCTTCCACATCTTGCACAGCTTGTTCGTTTTTGCCTTTTAGGGAAACGGGTTTGCCTATAACAATTTTTGAAACCTTTTCAGAGTTTACAATTTGTGCTATTTGCAAAGGAGCATTATCGGTGTTTTGAATTGTGAGCAAAGGAGTAGCTAAAATATACGGATCTCGTGCAACAGCTAAACCGATGCGGGCTTTTCCAAAGTCTATTCCTAAATAAGTCATACTCTAAATCAGTTTAGTTTGCAAATCATAAAAGCAGTTAGAGTTTTTTAATAAACTCTTTCGCAGTAGTGAGTGCTTCAGAGATTTTAGATGCATCTGATCCGCCGCCGCTTGCAAACTCTGGTCTGCCTCCAGCGCCTCCTCCTAAAGCAGCTGCTACTGGTTTTATGATTTCTCCAGATTTAAGTCCTTTTTGTTGCGCCAGATCATTTGACATACACACTATTACAGGTTTAGAGTTTGAGACACCAACTAACATAATAAATGTAGGACGGTCAGACCCTAATTGAGTTTGTAGTTTTTGAGCTGCAGCTCGCAAAGCATTTATAGTAGTTGGATCTTTTATAGATTCTATTATGCAAGTGATTCCGATAATATCAACGGATTTTTCAACAAGTTTATCAGTTTTAGACAAAAGCTGCTGCTCGCGGATTTGCTCGGCACGCTTTTCACCCTCTTTTACCTGATTCAAAAGCGATTTAACTTTTTCAGGCAGTTCATCAGGGGATGAGTTTAGCAAGCCAGTTAACTGATTGACAAGAGCTTTCTCTTTAGCATGATATTGACTTGCGCGAGTGCCAACAAGAGCATCCACTCGTCTTACTCCAGAGCCAATAGAGCTTTCAGATAAAATAGAGACCAACCCTATTTGAGAGGATTTTTCTACATGAGTGCCGCCGCAAAGCTCTTTAGACCAAGTATCTCCTATTGAGACCACTCGCACGATGTCTCCATATTTTTCGCCAAAAATAGCCATTGCTCCTGACTCCACTGCTTTATCATAATTCATTAGCTTATCTGATACTGACAGGTTTTCCTCTAATAGATTATTTACTCTGCGCTCTACCATTTGCAGGGCCTCATCAGACAAAGCACCATCATTTCTAAAATCAAAACGCAAGCGTCCCGGTTCATCAAGTGAGCCTGCTTGAGTAGCATGTGGACCTAGCTGCTCTTGCAGAGCTTTATGAATCATATGTGTAGCAGAATGAGCTCGGCAAATTGCTTTGCGCCTCTCATTGTCAATAGTGGCTGTGCCAGTTTCACCAACTGCAAGAGTGCCCTCTATAAGATTTCCTGAATGCGAAAATATACCCTCTAACGGCTTTTGGACATCGTCAATATCTAATAAGGCACCTGACTGAAACTCAGCAATGCCTATATCAGCCACTTGACCACCGCCCTCTGCATAAAACGGAGTCTTATCAAAAATCACTTCTATTTGAGCAGGAGCTTTTGCAAGCTGAACCGGTTTGCCGTCAACAAGCATTGCAAGGACTCTTACGTCGCTCGCAGATGTTTTATAGCCTAAAAACTCAGTTTGAGTTTCAAGGGTTTTGGCTATATTATTATAAACAGTGGTGTCTGTTTTTCCTTTACGCTTTTTCAGATGTGCATCTCTTGCACGCTGCTTCTGCTTTCCCATTTCACGCGTAAACTCATCCACATCCACTTTCACTCCAGCTTCATCAGCCATTTCAAGAGTTAGCTCAATTGGAAATCCATAGGTGTCATGAAGTTTGAAAGCATCAGCTCCTTTCAGCACACCCGTTGATTTTTTAGCAGAAGCAGTTGCTAAATTGAAAATCTTTGTGCCGTCTTTTAGAGTTTTAGAAAATGCATCTTCTTCACGAGTGGCTTTTTCAAATACAGCTTCTTTTGTTGATTGCAATTCTGGATAAGCTGCACTCATTGCAGAAAATGAAGTTTGGAAAAGAGTGTCAATAATTGGTTTATCGTATCCTAAAAGTCTCATAGCGCGAATTGAGCGACGCAAAAGCCTTCTCAAAACATAGCCTCTGCCCTCGTTCGACGGGTGAACACCATCGGACATAATCATTAGTGCGGAGCGAATATGATCTGCCACAATTCTCATTTGAATATCATCCACGGCAGATTTGCCGTATTGTTTATCAGAAATTTGGGATGCTATATCTATTACGGGTTTAATCTGATCTATTTCGTAAATGTTTTCTTTTTTCTGCAAATACGTCGCTAAACGCTCAAGACCAAGCCCTGTATCTATATTTTTGGTTTTCAACTCGCCAACAATATCAAATTGTGTTTTGCTTTTTACATTGTCAATCATTTGGTGCTGAAAAACCAGATTCCAAATTTCTATAAAACGCTTATCGTTTTTTACGGGGCCGCCATCTTGCCCGAACTCGGGTCCAAAATCTAAACATATTTCAGAACAAGGTCCGCCCGGTCC
>JAITBJ010000077.1 GCA_031283665.1 Candidatus Opitulatrix cubana | reverse complement strand
ATCCACTAATGGACATGTAGCATCTATTATTCTGAGATTCTTTTTTTCAGCTGCTTTCATAATTTCACGACTTACGCCATGCGCAGAAAAAACTATAGATTTTGCATTATCTGGAAGTTCAGATAAGTGATTTATAAACTTGATACCTTGTTTTTTGAAGTTTTCAATTATATAGGAATTATGAACTATTTCGTGATATACATATATATTATCATGTATATCACCATGCCCAGTTTTTTGGATATTTTCAACAGTGTTTATTGCGCGTTCTACAGTGTTTATTGCACGTTCTACGCCGGCACAAAAGCCTTTTGGTGACGCTAAAAAAATTTGGGTTTTCATTTGTGCCTTTTCACTTATATACTTTTTACCTATATACCAAGAGAATTGAGGGTGTTATTAAAAGTTAATTTACAAAACTCTTCAAGGTCCATATCTAATAGAGTTGATATATATTTAGCAGTATAAGCTGTATATGCTGGAGCATTAGGTCCTCCACGAACGGGTTCAGGTGTTAGAAAAGGGCAATCTGTTTCAAGTAGTATATAGTCTTTGTTGGTCGCAAAAAGTGCTTTTCTAATATCATCATTGGTTTTATATGTTATAGGTCCTGAAAACGATAAAAACCATCCTTTTTTCGTGCAAGCCTCTGCCATTTGACTATCTCCGGAAAATGAATGAAAAATTACTCGTTCAGGAGCTTTATCACGCTGTAAAATGTCCATTACGTCAAAATGCGCTAATCTGTCGTGGATTTGTAGAGTTAGATTATAATCTTTAGCAAGTCTGATATGCTCTCTAAATGATTTAATTTGCGATTGCCTGCCGCTTTCAGCAGTTCTAAAATAGTCTAATCCTGTTTCCCCTACCACTATTACCCTCTTATCTGCTTTGATAATGTTTTCAACGCTAACTATAGCTTCATCTAGAGAGAGATTTTTATGTATATCTCTTTGAATAGGTATAAGTCCATCAGGAGACGGATCACAAAAATTATCATGCAATGCTGCTTCATTAGGGTGAATAGCAGCAGCACTAATTGCTTTTGGTATATTAGACTTTAATATATTAGAGCCCGCTATTTGGTTTTTTTCTATATCATTTAAAGTGTCAGATAAAGTTTCAATGCCGCTTATTTCACATGCGCACTGAATAAATCTTTCTACACCCACAGCAGCTGAAGCATTTGTGATTTCTGCAAGTGTGGGATTGTGAATTCTCTCTCTATTTTTTGCAACATTGTTTTTATTTATATCATCTACCCAACCCGAAATCATATCTATATGTGCATGAGTGTCAATTATAGGATGAGGCAGTTTTTCTGGCAAACTCCCCCAGTTTCGTCGTTTTCTATCGTTTTTTTTACTCATTTAGATTTTCTATATAGGCAACTATTTTATCAGTTGACACTTTTTCTAAATTAGAGCCATCTCTGTTTTTAATTTCAACTATACCATCTTCTAATAGTTTTCCAACTGTTAAAATATAAGGCACGCCTAAAAGTTCAGCATCTTTAAATTTCACACCAGGAGACACTTTTCTAGTATCTAAAATGCTTTCTATATTTTTTTTGTCTAATTCATTTGCTATTTTTTCAGCAGTGTTATTTATTTTCTCATCTTTTCCTGCTGCTACTATATGAACTAAAGCAGGAGCTACAGCTTTTGGCCAAGAAAGTCCTAATTGGTCTGATGCAGTTTCAGCTAAACAAGCTAAAACTCTTGAAACACCTATTCCATAAGATCCCATTGTTACAGTTTGTGATTTACCATTTTCATCTAATACATTTAATTCTAATGCGTTAGAGTATTTTTTGCCCAAAGCAAATATATGTCCTATTTCTATACCTCGTTTTAGAGTTAGTTTACCTGAATTATCTGGCGCTAGATCTCCATTTACTATATTTGCTACATCGGCTATATTTTCCACTTCAAAATCTCTTCCAGCTTGCATATTTATAATATGAGTGTCTATTTTATTTCCGCCTGTAATCCATACACTTCCATTAGCAACTCGTGGGTCATAATAGTTTTGAGTTTCCTTATTTGGACCTATAAAACCTTTTACTAATCTAGATTCTTTAATTTGTTCATCAGTAGCTATTTCTACAGTAAATCCTGCAAAAAACGCTTCTGCTCTTTTAGTATCTAACTGACGGTCTCCTGGTATAAATATAGTAACTATTTTGCTCTTTTTTGAAGAGATGGAAGTAAGTTTAACTACTATAGCTTTTAGAAAGTCTGATTCTTTGAAAGAACATCCTTGGTTTTTCAAAAAAGAGCAAACATCTTCTATACTAGTTGCATTTGGAGTAGATACGCTTTTAGCATTATCTGCTTTTATATTTTTATTAGGAGTTTTTGCAATTGTTATAGCTTCTACATTTGCAGCATATCCCCCATCTGAGATAACATAAGTGTCTTCGCCTACAGAAGATGGATGCAAAAACTCTTCCGATTTTGAACCTCCCATAGCGCCGCTTGTAGCTTGAACTATTACATATTCAAGTCCTAAACGGTCAAATACTTTTTTATAAGCATCTCTTTGTGCTTTATATGATGCTTCTAGCCCTTTGTCAGATAGATCAAATGAATAAGCATCCATCATTGAAAACTCTCTACATCTGATAAGTCCAGCTCTAGGACGTGCTTCATCTCTATATTTTGTTTGTATTTGATAAAGCATTGTTGGCAGCTCTTTATAAGAAGAGTATATGTCTTTTACTAATAGAGTAAACATTTCTTCATGAGTTGGTGCTAAAAGCATATTAGATTCTTTTCTGTCCTGCAATCTAAATAATTCATCACCGTATTCTGTCCAGCGCCCTGTTGCTTCAAATGGCTCTTTTGGTAAAAGCGCTGGAAATAAAACTTCTTGAGATCCAATAGAGTTTTCTTCTTCTCTTATAATCTTTTCTATTTTTTTGAGTACTTTTAATCCCAAAGGCAAGAAAGTGTAAATCCCAGGTGCTACACGACGAATATATGAAGCACGAGTAAGGAGTTTATGACCTGGTGTTTCAGCGCTTGCAGGATCTTCTCTAAGTGTTTTAAAAAATAAATCAGTTAAGCGAATTATATTAGACATCTATTTCCTTTAATTTGAGCAAACGTTTCAGAGTTTCATTTTTTCCTAGTATTTCCATAGACTCAAATAGCGGAGGTGAAACTCTTTTTCCTGATATTGCTACTCTCAAAGGAGTGAAAGCTATTTTTGGTTTAAAACCTGCTTTTTCTACTAAATTAGAAAATAATTCATTATGAAGCGTATCAGTATCCCAGCTGTTTATATTTTCAAGCAGTTTATATGAAATATCTATAATAGACCTAAAATCGTCTTTGAGCTGCTTTTTTGCATCATCGCTAATTTGAAGTTGTTCGCTATTTACAAATAAGAACTCTAACATACTAGATGCCTGTGAAAGAGTTTGAATCCTTTCTTGAACTAGCGGAATAGCCTTTTGCAAAATTAGTTTTTCACCATCTTGCAAATTGCTAAAATTGTTAGCAGATATTATTTTATCACGGTATAAATAAGGAATAGTGTATTTTATTAAATCATCTATTTTTAGAGCTCTTATATGTTCTGAGTTTATAGCTAGAGCTTTTTTATAATCAAATCTTGCACTTGATGGATTCACATCTTTTATATCAAATGATTCTATTAGTTCTTTTACAGAAAAAATATCTCTATCTGGTGCTATAGCCCACCCTAAAAGCGCTAAATAATTTGTAAAAGCATCAGGCAAAAATCCTTCATCCTTATATAAAAATAGATTTGATGAAGGGTCACGTTTTGAGAGTTTTTTATTCCCCTCTCCCATCACATAAGGCAGATGCCCGAATTCAGGTACCCCATCACCCTCGTTTTTATTCACGCCTATATCTTTTAGATATTTATATAGTACAATTTGACGAGGTGTAGATGATAAAATATCTTCTCCTCTTAAAACGCAATTTACGCCCATTAAAGCATCATCTACCGGATTTACTAGCGTGTATAAAGGATGACCGTTGCCTCTCACAATCACATAGTCTGGTACACTGCCTGCTTTAAAGGTTATTTTGCCTCTTATTAAATCAGTAAATGTAATATCGTGATCTGGCATTTTAATTCTAATAACAGGCTTTCTGCCCTCTTTTAGGAAAGTAGCTTTTTGCTCTTTAGTAGTGTTTCTATCAAAGCCGTCATATCCAAATTGCTCCGGCCTGCCGTTTTCCTTATTTCGTTGTTTTATTTCATCAGGTGTTGAAAAACTTTCATAGGCAAAACCAGCATCAAGAAGTTTTTGGACCACTTCTTTATAAATGTTATAACGTTCAGATTGTCTATATGGAGCATCGGGACCTCCTACTTCTACACCCTCATCCCAGTCTATATTCAACCATTTAAGTGCTTCTAATAATAGATTATATGATTCTTCAGAGTCGCGTTCTATATCGGTATCTTCTATACGGAATATAAAAGTGCCATTATTGTGTCTTGCCCAAACCCAATTGAAAAGAGCTGTTCTTATATTTCCTACATGAGGCACACCTGTTGGTGAGGGGCAGAATCTAACTCTCACATTTTTCATTATTTTTGTCTGTTTTTTGATACTTTAGATTTAGAGTTTTTTGTTGTTATTTTAGGTCTAGAGTTTTTTGCTGTTGATTTAGATGTAGATTTTGGTGATTCTTCTTCCTCTAAATCATAGATAAAGTATTCTTGAGTTTCTAAATCATCAGTTTTCTCATATATTTCAGATAGTTTTTTCTCAATATCTTCTATTTCTTTTTTTCGACCCATTTTTTCATATATATATGTTTTAGCTTCTAATAAACGCTCTTTAGCGTTAATAGATATACCTTTTTGTCTAATTTGTCTATTTAAAAGTGCTAAGGCTGGTTCATAAAACCCCTGATCTGCTTTTGCAGCAGCTACAACTATAATATATTCAATTTTTGTTTGATCATCAAATTTTTCACTATCATAAATTGAAGATTTTGCGACATTGTCTACATTGCCTAAACCTCTTTCGCAGTCTAAAATCATAGGTGTGTAATCAGTGTTTCCATTTATTCTTTGAGCGGTTTTTAACTCTCGTCGAGCTAGAAAATAATCACCTTTTTTATATGCAACAATTCCAAGTGTTTCGCGAGTAATATCAATTCTTGAGACTTTATGTGCAGCAAAAAGAGCGTGTTTAAATGCTAATTCTATATCTGAATCCATATAGTGCTGTGCAGCTACAATATGCAATCCTACTTGTTTACTCAGTGCTTTAGGAAGAGTTTTTAATCTGTTTATAGCATCCTTATTTAACATATATATAGAAAACTCTTCGGGAACGGGTGGCTCTTCTATACTAGTTTTTTTAATAAACTCTATACTACCTAATTTATCATTTGAGGCTTTTATCACTTTGCTCATATATATAGTCTACCCTGTTTAGTGTGCAAATGTCAACTATAAAGTCAAAATTATGCACTTTCTGTAATTATATGAATGCTATGCAAGCACTAATCCTGCACTATTTTTTTTGCCCCGCCTCAAAAGTGCATATTTTCCATAATAGAAATCATCATTTGAAAGAGTGTAATTCTCATCTGTTACTTTTTTATGATTTAGATATAAACCACCCTCTTTTATAGAGCGTCGTGCATCAGACTTTGACTGAACTAAATGAGTGCTAACAAAGCAGTCTATTATATTACTTCCTATATTAACTTTTGCAGGTTCTTCGTTTTTTAGAGAATAAAGTGCCTGATAGAAGCTTTTTTCACTAATAGATTTTTCCACATCTGATTTTGAAAGTTCATCACTTCCTGCATCTTTATTTTTATTAGAGAAGAAAAATTGTGTAGTTGCTATTGCATTATCTAATCCGCTTTTTCCGTGTACAAATAAAGTAATTTCTTTTGCAAGAGTTTTTTGTGCAAGACGCTCATGTGGAGCAGTATTATGTTCCTTTATTGTATTTTCAATTTCTGCAACGGGCAAAAATGTGAATACTTTTAGATAGTTTATAGCATCCTCGTCAGTTGAATTAAACCAAAATTGGTAAAACGAATATGGGGACATCATATCAGGATTTAACCATACAGTTTCACCTCCCTCAGATTTTCCAAATTTGCTACCGTC
>JAITBJ010000046.1 GCA_031283665.1 Candidatus Opitulatrix cubana | reverse complement strand
TTATATACCTGTATCTGATGATTATGGACTCAAACTCAAAGTTGGTGTAAAAACAGTTAATGCTATTTTACCAGCTGCTTATTTGTCATACGGCACAGCTGCTGATTCACTGCTTGCTAAATATATAATTAGTGAAAAAGTTGACAAGGGAGACCCTCTTCCAGCAGACACTCTAAAATTTGATCCAAATTATAAAGATGCAAAAGTGGGAAGTTTATTAGATGTGATAGGCGTACCTAGCGATTGGCAGCTCAAGCCTGGAAGCTGCAAAATCACTTTATCAGATGGCACAGATGTGACAGGATCTATTTATGCAAAATGCGACGATAAGCAGATAAGCTATATTCCAAATGCTGATGATTTGAAAAAGAGTGTGACTTTTTCAGGCATTTGGACTAAGGAGCATTTTAATGATTCTGCTTTGTCTATCAAATCAGGGGTTATTCAAAAAGGTGATGGCGTTCGTGCGCCGTTAGAAATTACTGGTCTATTAGAAAATAATATGACTGTTTATTTAGATGGTATAGATTTACACGATTGGAAATTGTCTACATGCAAATTGTATAAAACAAAAGCTGGTGAAGCAGATGGATTTATTCAAGATTGTGTTGAGCAAAAAGATAGACAATTTAGAATAGATTCTGATCTTGTGGGATACAGCCTGAAACTTGAAACATCTTACACTCGTGATGGATATAATGACGGATCGGGGGAGTATACATCTAGCGTGATCACCCCAGGCGATTACCCTTATCCTACGCAGCTTTCAATGATTAGCAATGCTAGTTCGGAGCAAGGCAATCTTATCAGAGTAAATAATCAAGTGTTAGCTACTGGTATACCTGATGACTCTACAGGCTGGAAATCGGAGATAAATTGGCAGCTGTGCAGTGCAAATTGCGAAGACCAATCTGCTGTGTGGACTAATGCGGGCGAGACTTCTCAATTATATATGCCGCTAGTTGATAATTTGGGCAAGTTTTTGAGAGTCACTGCTCATGTTACAAAGCTTGGGTATAATCCTACTGATTTATATTCTGAACCAAGTGAGATTTTGCCGTCTACAGATCCTGTTTTTGATCCTCAAATTGTAGGAGATTTAAATGTTAATCAGGTTTTGACTGCTGTAAACATTCCTTATGCTGATGGCGTGCATTGGTCTGATATAAGTTATAAATGGTTTTCCAAAAATCCAGGCACTTTTGTGATTGAAGAATTAACTAATTTTAAAGATAGACAAATTATAATAGATAAAAGCTTATTAGGTTTGCAGCTAATGGTGGAAGTGACTGCTAAAAATGATGATCAGGGTGTTATAACAAAAAGTTCTGTTTGGACTAATCCTGTTTCGCAGGGTCAATTGCCTACTTTTAGAGCATCTATAATAGGAGATCCAAAGGTGAACTCCCAGCTTTTGGTTCAGGGTTTGCCGCCAAAAGAGACAGGATGGGACACTGCAGAATATCAGTGGTTTATAACAGTAGGCGAAAATCCTGATATATATAATCCTATTGTAGGTCAGACAGACCCATATTATAGAATAGGACCTGATGCTCTTGGCAAAAGAGTGCTTGTGAGAGTAACTCTATCAAGTTCTGATGGGAGTTTCACACCAATTGAGGATTTTGAATATGCGGGCACTGATGATTCTAATCCGAAAGGTCAGCTAATTGCCAAAGGTGAGCCAACTGATTTTACTCCTACTCTTTTAGGGCAGGATTCTATGAACTCTCTTTTGAGCGTACAAGGCATTTTAGATCCTGCAGAATATGATTCTACTTATCAGTGGCAAAGATGCACTAATGCATGCGATAGTTCAAATAATTGGACTAATATATTGAATGCTACCGAATCTACTTATAGAAGTGCTAAAGCCGATGTAGGAAATCAGGTTAGAGCTGAAGTGACTGCCACTCATAAAACTCTTGGAGATGCTTATGATTCATCTGTAGAATATACCGATTCTAAACTTATAAAGAAAGCAGGCGGTGTGCAGTTTAAACCAGCTCTTTCAGGAGATTTTGTTGTGAACTCTATTATCTCTGCAGTAGGCTTTCCTAATTCAGATTGGAAAATTGATCAGTGCGTGTGGCATTTATATAATACACAATCTCAATTAGTTAGAACTGTGCAAGGCGTTCCTACTGATAATATAAATGGCTGCAGACCTTATATAATTTCATCATTAGATTTAGGTCTTAGAGCACAATTGACAGCACATGCGTATCATATAACAGATTCTGATTATTATGAAGATGGCACAGGATCTAGTGATGTGAGCGCTCAAATCGCAAAAGCAAATCTGCCTGATTTTAGTTTATCTCTTGCTACGCCAGGTAAAGTAGGAAGCAGTGTAGTAGCACTGGGTGTGCCGCTGACTATTGACGGAGCTACTTTTGAATATAATTGGCAAAAGCAGGAGACTCCAACCTCAAAACCGATAAATGTGTCAAACAGCTCTGATGATTTCCTGATTATTACTCCTGACTTTTACAATTATTATTTAGCGCTTACTGTGAAAATTAGTATACCAGGCTACAATGATTATTATGCTACAGCACAAACTACTTCAAAAGTAGCTCTAGGCGACTCTATAGGATTTACACCGTCTATTTTAGGTTTGCCTAAAATAGGTGAGCAGCTAGTTCCTGGTAATTTGCCAGACCCAACACTTGGATGGACTCTTTCATATTCTTGGATTACCGATGACGGTAAAAAAGTAAGCGATAACAGGATTTATGAACCAGGCGTGGATGATGTTGGTAAAAATATAGCTGTTGAAGTAAAAGCATCTCGCACTGGTTATGCTGATTCTATAGTTAAATCTGAAAATGTGGGGCCTGTGATTGGAGGGGACTCAATTAGTTTTACTCCTAATATAGGAGGATTAGATAGTGAGAAAAATGCAAAAATAGGTTCTGCTTTGCAAGCGCTAGATATGCCTGATATTTCTACAGGATGGACAGTAAATTATGCATGGTATTATTTTGATTCAGCAGCTAGCACTTATACTAAAATTGCTAATTCAGATAATAAAGATTATATGCCAGGCGTTTCTGAAATAGACAAAACTATAGCACTAGGTGCCACAGCCACTCGCCCGGGTTATATAGATAGTGTTGCATATTCTGAACCTGCAAAAGTGGTAAAAGCTAATTTCCCAGATTACACTGCTGACTTTGGAACTGATGCTAAAGTAGATTCTGCCTTGCAAATAAAGTTCTCACCTGAATTAGATACCTCTGACGCAAATAGTGCAACATATCAGTGGTATTTAGCAAATGATGAGACAGCGGACGGAAATATAATATCATCTGCTATCACAGACAATTATATGGTTCCAGAGTCAGATCAGGGCAAATATATTTATGCTAAAATCACTCTTTCAAAACCAGGATTTAATGATAAAGTGCTTGCAACCAGTAGAGATTTCATTTCTGAAACTATAGACCCCACTTTCACTCCAGCATTTTTGGATGCATCAAATAATGAATTTGGGCGTATTTTAACACTTGACCCTGCGTCACTTTTGCAATCACCATACGAATTTTCGCATATGGCCCTTTATGCACAGGTAGGTGATACTCCTAATCCGGGTTCTGATTATTATATAAGCGGTGTAGTAACTCCATCTGTGGCACTTGATGATCCGTTTGTTTTAGGTAAAAAAGTCTATGCAAAAGTGGTTATGACCGATCCAGGAACTAAAGCAGTTGTGGGTCAAACTGCATCATTTGGGCCAATTGTCAACGGTGAGATTCCAGATTTCACACCTGTTATCTCTAACACATCTCCTAAAGTTGATGATATTTTATCTGTATCAGGACTTCCTGCAAAAAGCTCAACTGATTCAGCTGCATCACCTGATTTTGAATATCTATATAAGTGGATGGCATCAGGGGATTTGGTTTCTACTGATTCACAATATAAAGTAACAGGTGCTGATGTTGGCAAAACAATTACTGTAGAAGTTACTGTATTGCGTGATTGCTATAATTCAAAAGCAGCTGTGAGTGCTCCAACATCTGTTGTACTTGAGGGTGCAATAGTAGACTTTTCACCATATTTAGTTGGCTCTTTTGTGGTGGGTGAGGGCGCTATTACTGTTGATGGTATTGTATCAGGGTATAACCAAGCCTATGAGGTGCAAATGTGCTCTAATCCAGCTGACGAGTCTACCTGTGCAGCTTTAAATCCGCAGCCTGCCTTTACTGGAAACTCTTTTGCTCTAACAGATAATATGATAGGTCAGAATATAAGGGTAAAAGTTACACTATCTAAGCAGTATTATGAAGATAGCGTGGCATATACTTCTATATCTGGAAAAGTGCATGATGCTGATGCTTTGAAAGATTTTCAGCCAACTATAGCAGGCACTCCAAAAGTAGGAGATGTGATTTCTGCTGCTGGTCAAATCACAGAGGTAGACCCTATAACAGGAAATCCAATAGATTATAAATATACTTATCAGTGGCAAGAATCTAGTGATGGTGTCACATTTACTAATATAAACGGTGCTACTGATATTAACTATAAAATACCGGTGGCGGCGTATGCGGAAAATGAAAGCGGTCAACCATCTGGTTATTTACGAGTGCAGGTCACAGTTTCAAGAGATTCTTATGCAGATGTGGCAAGATTTAGCAATTTTGAAATAGTTCAAAAGGGTGATATTCCGTTTGATGCAAATGAGGTTAAATACTGTAGCGGCAATTTATCAGGAGATATAAATGTGGTTTATAGAGTTGATATTCCATTATCAGTTTGCGGACTACCAAAGAACTTTTCTGATTCTCAATTTTCTACAGACTATAAATGGTATATAGCAGATTCAGTAGATAGTCAAGCTCCTGTTTTAGTGTCTAGTGATGCTACATACACGCCTATTGTTAGTGATGTTAATAAGTTTTTAATTACTAAAATACACCTTTTAGCAGATGGCTATAATGATAAGGAAATAGTGGTTAATAGTGGTGGAAATAAAGTTGCAAAAGGTGAAGCTGTTGATTTATCTAGCGCTACACTTAATAACTTTTCACCAAAAGTGGCAGATACTATACGACTTATGGGCTTACCACAAAACGGTTGGCAAATTACTTATCAAGTGTATGATGCACAAGCTGTGAGCACTCCTTTATATAAATGCACTTTTACAGATCAAGCACAATGTAGAGATAGTTTTTCAGTCACACCTAATATGTATGATAAACAGCTTTCAGTAGTTATAGAAGCTAAAAGAAATGGTTATGAAACATCAAATGCTACTCTTCCTTTCACAAATCTTGTTGGAAAGGGTAATCCAATAGACTTTTCTCCAGTAATTGCTCCTCGCTCTGGTGAAAATATAAAAGTAGATTCTGTGCTTGAGATTCAAGGCGTGCCAAAAGTAGGTGATACTAGTTTGCCATTTAACGATTTTACTGTGGACTATAGCTGGATAGATCAAGCAGATCATTTAGTATCAGATAGAGCGGTATTTACACCTGACCCATCACTTGCAGGGCAGGATTTGAAATGTGAAATAATAGTAAAATCTGTTGGGTTTGAAGATTCTATTGAAAATTGTCTAGCTGTTAGAGTGGATTTGGGAAATAAAATTAGTTTGCAAGGTGCTTTTATAAATGGAGTATTTCAATCAAAGCATTTCCTAACCTTAGAAGGTTTTCCTGATATCACAGAGGGCTGGGCGCTAGATACGGTTATATGGTATTCGTGCAAAAATCTTAATGATAGTCCAGATCAGTGTAATACACTTTCAAGTGTTGTGAACCAGTTCCCAGATTATTCTAAAAATCCACCTAGTTTTGAGCTAACAGATAGTCAAGTAGGTATGTTTATTAAGGCATATATAAAGTTTACAAAAGGTGGATTTTTAGATTCTGATGCAGTTTTATCTGCGCCAAATGCTGTGGCTGTAGGAGCGCCTCCTTATTTCCAGCCTGAAATTACTAATGGCGGCAAAGTGGGAGACCGCCTTGTAGCATTAGGTGCTCCAAGTGAGTTTTCTGGATGGCTTCCTAAATATCAGTGGTTTGCAAACGGCAAAGTTATTCCTAATAATAGGGGATCAGATTTTGTTCCAACTTCTGATTATTTAGGTAAAAATATATCTGTGTCTATCACAATTTATAATCCTAATCCAGGTTATGAAAATATGAGTGTAACCAAAAAATCTAGTACTGTAAATATAGGTCTAGGCAGTTCGCTAACAGCGGGTGTGAACGGATATAATCCAAAAATAGTTTATTATCCTGGGTTTATTTATTCATATTATTTGATTCATGGCAGTCAAGCGGGGTCGCTAGGCTGGCAAGAGAGTGTTTCTTGGCGTGAATCAGGTCGTATAGTTCCTGGCGAGATTAACAATTATTGGGTAGTAGATTCCCAACAAAATAATGTATCTGCTGTTCTTGATTTATCTAGGCCAGGTTATAAGTCTAATCAAATCACAGTTCACGAGTAATTTTTATAATACAACAATTTATTTTTCACTCACATGATATACTTATAATGTAAATTGTTTCAATGTATAATAATGTGTGAAAGGAAAGATATGAGCTCAATTGAACTTATAACAGCAAGAGAGATTCTTGATAGCCGAGGAAACCCAACAGTAGAAGTTGATGTGATTTTAGATGATGGGTCATTTGGTAGAGCGGGAGTGCCATCTGGTGCATCTACTGGTGCATTTGAGGCGGTAGAATTGCGAGATGGTGATAAAAGCCGGTATCAAGGAAAAGGCGTTCAAAAAGCCGTTGACCATGTTTTAGAAGATATCGCTCCTCAGATTTTAGGGATGGAAGCATCAGAGCAAAGATTGCTTGATAAGACTTTAATAGAATTAGATGGCACTGAAAATAAGGGTAAGTTTGGTGCAAACGCTATTCTTGGTGTGTCAATGGCAGTAGCTAGAGCAGCTGCACAGTCTAATAGTCTTCCTTTATTTCAGTATTTAGGCGGCCCTAATGCTATAACACTTCCTGTGCCGAATATGAACATTTTGAATGGCGGCTCTCATGCAGATTCAAATGTAGATATACAAGAGTTTATGATAGCGCCGTACGGGTTTACCAGTTTCAAAGAAGCGCTGAGAGCAGGTGCTGAAATCTATCATACACTAAAATCTGTTCTGAAAGATAAAGGACTTGCTACAGGTTTAGGCGATGAGGGAGGTTTTGCTCCTAATTTAGATTCAAACCGTGAAGCATTAGATTTAATTGTTTCATCTATTGAAAAAGCAGGATATAAACCGGGCAAAGAAGTAGGTCTTGCACTTGATGTAGCATCTAGTGAGTTTTATGACAGTGGCAAATATCTATTTGAGGGTAAAGCTCGTGATGCAAAATATATGGTTGACTATTACGAGGATTTGATAAAGTCTTATCCGTTAATCTCTATAGAGGATCCGCTAAATGAAGATGCTTGGGATGATTGGAAACTTATGACCGAGCAAGTGGGAGATAAAGTTCAAATAGTTGGCGATGATTTATTTGTAACAAATCCTGTGCGTTTGCAAAAGGGTATAGATATGGGTGTGGCTAATGCATTATTAGTAAAGCTCAATCAAATAGGCACTGTTTCAGAGACTTTGGATGCTATAGAGCTTGCAAAGACTAATAAATACCGTTCAATGGTATCTCATAGAAGCGGCGAAACAGAGGATACTACTATTTCTGATTTAGTGGTAGCAGCTGGCACTGGACAAATCAAAACAGGTGCTCCTGCACGAGGTGAGAGAATTGCAAAGTTTAATCAGCTTTTGAGAATAGAAGAAGAATTAGGATTTGCAGCTCGTTTTGCAGGTAGATCCACATATAGAGTTTAGGCGTAATATATTTTAAGGAGCTGAAAATGAAAATAGCAGTAGCAAGTGATCATGCGGGGTATGAATTAAAAAATGAAGTGCTTCCTCATTTAGAGGAAAGAGGAATAGAATATGAAGACTTTGGCACATATTCTCTTGAGTCTACTGATTATCCATCTTACGGACGTTTAGTTGGTGAAAAAGTGGCAGGTGGTGAAGCTGATTTAGGTTTGCTATTTTGTGGCACAGGAGTAGGTATTTCAATAGCTGCTAATAAAGTAAAAGGTATAAGAGCAGTGGTATGCTCTGACACATTCACAGCTAAAGCATCAAAACAGCATAATAATTCTAATGTTTTATCTATGGGTGGTAGAGTAGTGGGCACAGGCTTAGCAATAGAGATTTTTGATGCTTGGTTTGATGCTACTTTTGAGGGCGGACGCCATCAAAAAAGAATTGACCTTATAGAGAGCAACTAAAATCAAAGTTTGAACTTTTGGAAACGCTTGAGTCTGGAAAGTTTTATAAAAAACTTTTTCAAAAAAAATATCGCGAAAAGCATTTGCTAGCTGTAGCAGAGGGCAAAAATGCCGTAGAAGCATTAGTAGAAAATATGCCAAACGCTATAAAAGAAATATGTGTAGCCGAGGGTCTAAAAGGCAAACCCGAGTTTTTATTTTTAGATAGTATTACTGATGCTAATAATGCAAATATATTATATTGCACTGATGAGGCTATAAACAGAGTTACTAAAAACTCGGGCGGCATTTTTGCCGTGTTTTTTATTCAAGATGTTTCACAGATTTTGCGTGATAAGTTTACAAAAAGCATTAGCAAAAATGATAAGCAAACTGCTATTGTTTTATCATCTATATCAGATCCTGGAAATCTAGGAACAGTGATAAGAGCAGCTAATGCTTTTTGGGCAGATGCTGTGTTTCTAACAAAAAATAGTGTAGATGAGTTTAATGAAAAAGTGATTCGTTCATCAGCTGGAAGCATTTTCAAAACTCCTATAATTAGAGATGATTTTGAAAACATTATAAACTTTTTAAAAAAATCAGGATTCACTATTATTGCTACATCTTTGTCTAAAAACGCTAAGGAGCTAGCAGCTGCTAATTTGAAAAGAGATAAGTCTGCATTTGTTTTCGGCAATGAAGCACACGGGCTGTCAAATAAAGAAATAGCCTTTGCAGATGAAGAAGTTTTTATTCCTATATCTGAAAATGTAGAAAGCCTAAATCTTGCGGGCAGTGTAAACTCTATTTTGGCGCTGAAAAGTTTTTTAGATAAAAAATAGTTTAGATAGACGATAATTTAGATAGACGACAGTTTTTTTGCTAACTTTTTCAAATCATTTGGGTTTGCTAGCGGACCTGCTGCTGATGATAAATACCCCTCGTAAGAATCAAAATAATCGCTTTTATTAGAGGGCACAGGCATCCATTTGCCCTCTTTCATCCACTTTGTGTTATGCATAGGGATTAATTTGATATGAGCGTGGTTTATGCCTGTGCCTTCCATTACTAATCCTACTCTTCCAACATCATCAAATGCTTTTTCTAAAATCCCAGACACTTTTTTAGCAGCGATTATAAACTCTTTTAGATTTTTATCGTCCATTTTTAAAACATCACTTCTAAAATGCTTTTTTGGGACTACCACGCTAAAACCCTCAGTGTTTGGGTCAATAGCTAACCATGCCATATAAGATTTATCTTCCCAAAAAAGCCCATCAACACCTATTCTACCAGTTATGATTTTGCAAAATAAACAATCCTTTTCCATATTATTATTTCTTTTTATAAAGTATTAATTTATATGCGAAAAATCTCCAAAATGTAGCTAAACCGTTTCCTATTATATTAGTAGCTATATTATATGATACATAGTCTGTTTTATGCAATATATAAACTGTGAAACCTGCGCAAATAAGAGCAATTACCATTCCTATCAGATTTATTATTATATACCAAAAAAGCTCTTTTCGTTTGCTATTAGTTTTATGCTTTTTGAAAGCCCAATTTCTATTTAGAACCCATGATAAAAGTGTACTAATTGTTGTGCTTATAACTTTTGCAGTTAGAGGGCTTCCTGATAAAAAGTTGACACCAGGAGCAAACATTAATAAATTATTTATGCCTACATCCACTAAAAAGCATATAGCGCCAACCGTGCCAAACTTCATAAACTGGATTATGTGATACAGCCAGCCATCTTTTTTTATAAGCTTATTATTTTTGGTCATGTAGCCCCTGTCAGACTCGAACTGACACTGGACAGATTTTAAGTCTGCTGTCTCTACCTATTGGACTAAGGGGCCATAAAATTATTCTATCATAAATAACATTTTTATATGTGATAAACTGAATATGTAGGAAGTGTGCACCGAGCGGTCGAAGGGGCAGGTCTTGAAAACCTGTGTGTCAGCAATGGCACCCTGGGTTCGAATCCCAGCACTTCCGCAAAAGTTGGATAATAATTAAAATTAGTGAGGTTTTAAATGATAGAGTTGAAAAGATGATAGAGTTAAAATCTCCTGCAGAAATAGAAAAAATGCGTGTGGCAGGACTTTTTATAGGAAACACTTTACAGCATTTAAAGAGTAAAACAAAGGTCGGCAGCAATCTTCTAGAAATAGATAATATAACTAAAAGTTTAATTGAAAAAGCCGGTGCTAAATCATCTTATGTAGATTATGCTCCTGATTTTGGAAGCGGACCTTTTGGGCATTATATTTGCACGAGTGTAAATGATGCAGTTTTGCATGGAATGCCATATAATTATGAACTTCAAAACGGCGATTTATTGTCATTAGATTTAGCAGTTTCAATTGACGGATGGACCGCTGATGCAGCTATATCTTTTATAGTTGGTGATAAAAAAAATAAAGATGGTGAAAAGTTAATATCTGCTACTGAAATTGCTCTTGAAAAAGGCATTGAAGTAGCCAAAATCGGTAATAGAATATCTGATATATCTTACACTATTGGCAAATATCTAAAGTCTTTAGGATATAAAATAAATACCGATTTTGGCGGTCATGGAGTGGGAAGAACTATGCATGAAGAGCCTCATATACCTAATGATGATAAAAAGGGTAGAGGGTATATATTAGCAGAGGGTATGACTTTTGCGATAGAACCATGGATTTTATCTACTACAGGAAATTATATTTATGGGGATGACGGCTGGACCCTATTTTCAGCCGATGGTTCACGCGGCTCTCATAGTGAACATACTATTGCTGTGACAGCAGATGGTCCAAAAATCTTGACATTATCTTCGTGAGTCATCATTTTTTATTATAAGTATAGCCATCTGTGAGCGTTTACATTTTTCATCAGGTCTAAAAGTGTTATCGGTATAACCAGTTGTGATATTGTTATTTGCAGCCCATATTATTGCTTTATACGCCCAGTGAGAGTTTTTTAAATCCTTGAAAGGACTATTTTTAGGAATCTGCACTTCAGGCGACCCTGCAAGGCGATATAAGACCGAGACCATTTGTCCGCGCGTTATATCTTTATTTCCTCCAAATTCTCCATTGTCATATCCGGCCCAGATACCAAAGTTTGCTCCCCACATTATATATTTATAAAATATATTGTCTGTTTTCAAATCCCTAAATGGTGATATCATAGGCGGTGTGAAATCTGGTGAGTTGCTAAATCTATATAAAAATGCTGCCATTTGTTGGCGTTTTATTATGTCATTGGGGCAGTATTTTGTATTATATATGTTTCTCTCTATTTCACTCCAGCATCCAGCAGTATATCCCCTTTCATACATTTGCTCTACAGAAGAGTATTCCGCACTGCCTTTGTCCATATCTAAAATGTTGAAAATGGTCGTTTGTGGTTTTTTCTCTTCCAAAACAGTATAATTTGTGTTTGCATTTATTTCATGTCCTTCAATTGTTCCCGTAGCATAAATTGATCTGACTCCGGGAGCGGTTACAGTTAAAACATTCTCATCCCAAATATCAGAGTTTTCACTAGATGAAAAGTTTATATCTGCATTTGCTAGGTTTCCATATGTGTCAGTGACTTCATAACCGAAAGTGACAGTATCTTGCTGAATATCTTCTGTTAATTTAGATGATTTTTTTTCTGGAATAATTTTGAGCGTAGGTTCAAAATATGGATCTATTATAATAGTAAAATTTACATTTTCAGAGTGCTTCAGATTTTCATCTGCGTTTGTTATTAAAGCATTCCATATTTTGCAATTTTGAAAAGAGAAAACTCCTGCAGCGGTTTGATTTGTTGTGTTTATTTTTCCGTTATGAGTGATTGTAATGCCTGCATCTGGATTAGGACTTTCGCACTCTGCTTTATATGGCGCAGGGTATACATCCATAGTAAAGTCTTGACTTGCAGGCATTGAGGCTCTTTGGTGGAATACTCTTGGACTGATATTTTTTGCACCTCCTTGAACGGTAATATATTTTGCATTATATACAGTCTCGTCAGGTGCTTTAGCAACTATCTTCCATACGCTAGTCGGAGAATCAGGCGTGATAACTAATTCGGATGAGTTATTTCTTACTTGAATAGGAATAGTTGTAGAGCAGTTAGCGGCCGTATTATTTGCATTGCTATTATTTGCGTCATTATTGTTATTTACATTACCATTACATAAATAAGCTTCATAATTTATATTATTGTTAATTTGAATTGGGTTTCCAAATTGATCGTAGGCTAGAGTTCTCAAATTGACATAAGTTATTATATTATCATCAGCGGTCCCTAAATGCCGAGTATAGATAGGGCATAGGCTGTTATCAGTTTGCGCGCAGTGATTTGCATTGTCGTAGAGAGGCAAATTATTTTCAATTTCTGGTAGCGGATTTATGTCTATTCTTTTTATCTCCTGATTTGGTAAAACTGCAATATGCGCGGAAGTGATAGTTGATTTTAGATGATAGGCTCCTGGATTTGCGTTTTCCGGACTAAGAATTATATCTGGAACTTCTACTGTAGCGGAAATGGAATAGTTCGCCGCACGAGTTGGTGTTAGAGTGTAGGAATTATCTGTGAAAGAAAAACCCATTTCTTGCAATTGCTCCTTTGATTTTTCCTCGCCATTCACTTTTCCAGTCCAAATAGTATTAATGTGATTTTGAAATGGTGCAGACAAGTTAGAGGAAAAATCAAAATTGTCAGTTTCGCAATTTTCAGATGCGGCAATTGTTTTATCAGTTAAATGCTTTGTGATTTCAGGTGCATCAGGTTTTGCAACGATATGAACTTTTATACTAATACCTAAATGAAATATCTGTTCTTCGGTCCAACTATTATTTTGAATTTTTTGCGCTGGTGTAAGCGAAAACCAATCTCCTATAGAGCAATTATTCGTGTTAACATTTGCCGTGACATTTCCTGATGATAATTTATTTTCTTCAACTGCATATTTATCATTTGCTTGTAGACACTGGTTATTAGAAGAGGCACTTCTCATTTTATATCCATAATCAACGCCTGGTGTATCCCAAGATAGTTTCCAAGAAAAACTGTCTCCAGGATATATATAAGCTTCAATTTCATTTTCTGAATTTAGATTTGCCTCTTTCCATCTAAATGAATATGTATTTGTATACATTCCGATAAGCCCTTCTACAGCCTTTGTCCAGTTAATTTGATTTGGAATAAGTGTTTCTTCATTTGCAACATTTGCCTTTGTATTTTCGCGACTTGCTGCGTGGCTAGTAGCTTCTGCACTAAAAAATGCCAATGACACTAAAATTGCGGTGGTACTTAATATAGTTATTGACTTTTTCATGAATTTATCTCCTTTTTTATAAATGGTTTTACTATTTATTAGTCTATTTGCTTTAGAGATTTTTTCAAGGTAGTGTGATTTTATGTTAAAAGCGCTATATGTTGAAAACCATTAATTAGCGTTGTATTTACAGTTGATAAGCAGAGTAAACCTAAAAAATAAAAATAATAATTACTAAAAAAATTGATATTTACTAGAATGAATTTTACTCAGAGGGTTCAGGTATATAATCAAAATTATACTATGTAGCGTTTTCCAAAGTAGCTCTTTCTTGTGAGTCAGTGATTTTAGTTGCAACAATTCTTTTTTTATTAACACTCCAATAAAAATTTCTTGGCGTGCGGTGCAGACAATTTGTGAAGAGTGATAAACTAATTATATGAGTGAGTTTACTTCTGATAGAGTGAAACATGTGGCTGGTTTAGCGCGCATTGATCTAACAGATGATGAAATAGATCATTTAGCAAAAGAGCTGCAAGTGATAGAAGACTCTATTAATCAGTTAGAAAAAGTAGCAAATTCTAATGTGCCACCAACAAGTCATCCTATAGCGTTGCAAAATGTTTTGCGTCCAGATGTGCCGGAAGCGCCGCTAACAGTAGATGAAGCAATATCCGGGGCACCAGAGAAAAAAGATAATATGTTTTTATCGCCGCAGATTCTAGATGAGGAATAATTAGTAAATGATTATGAACGAGATTTATAAGCTAAATGCAAAGCAGCTTTCTGAAAAGCTAAATGCAAAAGAGCTTTCTAGTGTTGAAATTACAAAAGCATTTTTGCAACGTTTAGAATCAGAAGATAGCAAAGTGGGTTCATATTTGCAAATAAACTCTGATGGCGCTTTAGAGGAAGCTAAATTAGTTGACAATACACGAGTAAAGGGTGAGAAACTTCCTCAAATGGCGGGAGTGCCAATTTCTATAAAAGATTTAATTTGTACAAAAGGAATTGCCACCACTGCAGCTTCAAAGATTTTAGAAGATTGGGTGCCGCCGTATGATGCTACAATAGTAGAAAATATCAAAAAGAATAGGCTTGTAATTCTTGGCAAAACTAATTTAGACGAATTTGCTATGGGCTCGTCCACAGAAAGAAGTGCTTATAAATTATGCCGCAATCCTTGGGATTTAGATACTGTGCCAGGCGGCTCGTCAGGAGGGTCAGCAAGCAGCGTGGCAGGATATCTTGCACCGTTTAGCGTTGGCACTGATACAGGCGGCTCTATTCGCCAGCCTGCTGCTTTCACAGGATTAGTGGGTGCAAAGCCTACTTATGGCGGCGTCTCAAGATACGGAATTATAGCAATGGCGTCATCATTAGATCAGGCAGGACCTATGGCAAGAGACACGCGAGACGCCGCCATTTTGCACGATATATTATCATCATACGATAAACGCGATTCCACATCGTTAAACTTTGATTTTGGCTCTATGGAAAAAGCTGTAATAGATGGTCAAAAAATCGGTGTGAGCGGCAAAAAGATAGGAATTGTTAAAGAGCTTTCAGGAGAGGGCTTTGCACCAGGTGTGTTAGAAGCTTTTAGAGAAACAGTTGATAAATTATCTGATGCAGGTGCTGAAATTTATGAAATATCCTGCCCTAATTTTAAATACTCAATTGGAGCTTATCAGATTTTAATGGCATCAGAAGCATCAAGCAATTTAGAAAGATTTGATGGTATGAGATACGGAAAGCGCTTTTTGCCAGATTCTGGAAATGTGACAGCAGAAACTATGATGAGCGCTACTCGCGGCAAAGGGTTTGGCTTTGAAGTGATAAGACGAATTATTTTAGGAATGCATTCTCTTTCTGCAGGAAGCTATGAAGCACATTATGGCGCCGCACAAAAGTCTAGAACTCTAATTCTAGGTGATTTTGAAAACGCTTTCAAAAAAGTAGATTATCTTATCTCTCCTACAGCTCCAACTGTAGCTTTCAAATTGGGGGAGCAACTTGATAACCCTATGCAAATGTATATGAATGATATGGCTACAATACCTGCAAACTTTGCTGGCTGCCCTGCTATATCACTTCCAAATGGATTAGCTGAAAACAATTTGCCAAGCGGCTTTCAAATAATTGCAAATCAAAAAGCGGACTCTTCAATGTATGAATTAGCAGCTGCATTAGAAAAGCTAATTGGTTTCAATTATGATAAAAGCTATTCTCGGGCAAATGGATTAAAATAGGAGCATCTAATGGATGAAATAATGGATTATAACGAGGCTATTTCAAAATATGATGTGACATTTGGTGTTGAAGTTCATGTGGAGCTAAATACTAAAACAAAAGTTTTCTGTCCTGCAGAGGTCACATTTGGAGCAGAGCCTAATTCACAAACCACACCTGTTTCTCTTGGACTTCCAGGTTCATTACCCGTTTTGAATGAAAAAGTTTTAGAAAGTGCAATCAAAATTGGTCTTGCTCTAAACTGCTCAATTAATGAAGTGAGTTATTTTGCGAGAAAAAATTATTTTTATCCTGATCTGACAAAAAACTATCAGATTTCGCAGGCGGCTTATCCAACAGTAGGTGAGGGTCATTTAGATTTGAACTTAGAAAACGGCAAGGAGTTTACTGTAAAAATTGAAAGAGCTCATATAGAAGAAGATGCTGGAAAATCTAATCATATAGGAGGCACTGGACGAATACAAGGAGCATCTTATTCGCTTATAGATTATAATCGTGCAGGAGTGCCATTAGTAGAAATTGTCACACATCCTAATCTTGCCACTGATGGAGATGCTCCACAAATTATTGCTCAATATGTAAAAGAGCTCCGTGATATTTTCAAAGCTCTTGATATTTCGGATGCTCGTATGGAAAGAGGAAATGTAAGAGCTGATATAAATGTGTCGCTATCTGAAAAAGATTCTGGAGAATTAGGAACTAGAACAGAGACAAAAAATTTGAACTCGTTTAGATCTATTGAGAAAGCAGCTGAATATGAGATTTGCAGACAGGCAGCTGTTTTAGAAAGCGGAAAAACTATAACGCAAGAGACTCGCCATTGGCATGAAGACACTTTATCTACATCTGCGGGCAGAATAAAATCTGATGCAGATGATTATAGATATTTTCCTGAACCAGATTTGCCACCTGTTGTGACTACAAAGGAGCAAGTAGACAAAATTAAAGTGTCTATGCCTGAGCTGCCAGCTGAAAAAAGAGCGCGCCTCGAGGCTGCATGGGGTTTTGATAATAAATCATTTGCAGATATTGTAAATGCATCAGCTCTTGATTTAATAGAAGAAGCTGTGAAAGCAGGCGCTAAACCTGAAACTGGCAGAAAATGGTATATGGGAGAATTGTCCCGTTGGGCGAAAGAGAATCAAACAGAGTTAAGCAGTTTAAAAGTGACACCAAATGATATTGCATTCATTGAAAAATGTGAATCTAGTGGAAAAATAAATGACAAAATAGCACGAACTATTTTGCAAAAAGTGCTCAACGGTGAGGGCAGCTTTGAAAGCGTTTTGCAAAAGGAGAATCTGGAAATAGTTCAAGATAGTGGCGTTTTAGAAAAAGCAGTAGATGATGCATTAGAGCAAAATCCTGATATTTTGGAAAAGCTTAAATCAGGAAATATGGCACCTATGGGTGTGATAATTGGTCAAGTAATGAAAGCTACTTCTGGACAAGCAGATGCAAAAGCTGTTACTGAAATAATTAGGGGGCGACTATAATGGACGATTTATCAAAAATGTATCAAGAATATGCAAAAGTGTATCCAAAGTTTAAGTATTTAGTTGAAACTCAAAAAAGAAAATATCTTGCAAATGTAGTTAATCTAAAGGCAAAAAACATAAATAAAGATGTTTATTTTGAAGTGGAATTAACAGATATTTGGGTGATGGATGAGACTAGACCATCTCGTTTTTTGCCTAGTGCAAAAGTTTTAACATTTTCAGATGTGAATATAGAAGAAATCAAATAGAATATAGATTCTAAATCTAAGTAATAGCCCGTAAATAAAGGGCTAAATGCTGGTTTTCAACAATTAAATAGTCTCATTTGACTTATAGGTTTAATTATGAGAGACTTGATATTGGTGATTAAATATGCAATTGAGTTTTAATAATAACTGGTCAGTAGGCAGATTCGGCGAGCAAATCGTGGAAAAAGACTGCTGGAGACGAGGCTGGAGAGTGTTAGATAGAAATTGGCACTATGGAAAATATGGCGAATTAGATATAGTGGCAAATGATGGCAAGCAGATAGTGTTTATAGAAGTAAAGACTAGAACGAGTGTGAATTACGGCTATCCTGTGGAAGCGATAAATAAAAGTAAACGAAATAAATTAAGAGTGCTTGCAAATGCGTGGCTTCATGAAAATGGAAAAGTTCATTTCCCTTATAGAATAGACTCTTTTTCGGTTTTAATAGATAATAACAATTTGAAAATCGATCATTTGAGAGCGGTGGCATAATGAAATTATTTAAAAAGGAAAGTAAATAATGGAAGCAAAGTTTGGAAGCTGTCTTTCAATAGCGCTGGATGGATTATCTGGTACAAAAGTGGAAACGCAAGCTCATATTTGCGCTGGAATACCATCAACCACAATTGTTGGCTTGCCGGACACATCACTTCAAGAAGCAAAAGATAGAGTGAAAGCGGCTGTGATTTCATCTGGTTTAGATTGGACTGAATATAAGCTGACTATAAATTTGATACCTGCAAGCATTAGAAAAGCAGGATCAGGGTTTGACTTGTCAATTGCTATTTGCGTGCTAGCAGCAATGGATAAGATAGATAAAAAAAGTGTGGAGCAAGTAGCATTTATTTCCGAGTTAGGACTTGATGGACAATTGCAAAGTGTACAAGGAGTTTTGCCAAGTGCAATAGCTGCAAAAAAAGCTAATATAAAAACTATTGTAGTATCTAAAGAGAACGAAGCAGAGGCAAAACTCATAGATGGTATAAATGTTTTGTCTTTTTCACATCTTACGCAGGTTATAAATTATTTCGGAGGAAGCGTTAACCAGATTTGCGTAAAAGAAAAAAGTAAAAAAACAGAAGAAAAAAATGATGACGCACCTCTTGATTTTGCAGAGGTTTTAGGCCAAGATAATGCTAAATGGGCTATGATGGTAGCAGCTGCAGGAGGTCATCATATTTTGATGGTTGGGCCGCCTGGCACAGGAAAAACTATGCTTGCTTCACGGATGACTTCAATTTTGCCCGAGCTCAATTTTGAAGAGGCTTTAGAAGTTACTTCAATTCACTCTATTTACGGCAAAGCTCTAAATAAGCTTATCACGGTGCCCCAGTTTATTGCGCCACATAACACAGCTACTGCTCCTGCGATAATAGGGGGCGGCGCAAGTAAATATATTAAACCCGGTGCAATATCTCTAGCGCATCAAGGTGTGCTCTTTTTAGATGAAGCACCAGAGTTTTCTCCATTAGTTTTGCAAACTCTTCGCCAGCCGCTTGAAAGTGGAGTAATTACAATTGACAGAGTCTCAAAAACAGTAAAATATCCTGCAAGGTTTCAGCTAATTATGGCATGCAATCCTTGCCCATGCGGAATGTCTTTGAATAAAGGAGTGCATTGCACATGCACTGCTATTCAAAAGCGGCGGTATTTTTCGCGACTTTCTGGACCGCTTTTAGACAGAATAGATATTCAAATAATTGTGAATAACATTTCTAAAAATGATATGGATTATAATAAAAACTCTTTATCATCTGCTCAAATGAAAGATAAGGTTTTGCAAGCGCGAGCAGCAAGTGCTGAGCGTTTTCAAAAGACTCCTTGGAAGCTAAATAGCCAAATACCTGGTTCATATTTGAGATCTATGATTGGTCAGCAATCAAAAGCAGTTTTGAAATTGAAAGACTATGTAGATAAAGGAACGCTATCTTTGAGAGGTATGGACAGAACTTTGAGATTAGCTTGGTCAATAGCAGATTTAGAAAGTATATCATCCCCCACATTAGATCATATTGACCAAGCATTGTTTTACAGGACACGAATAAAATAGGGGATATATTAAATGTCAAAGAGTAAGCTAAATAAATCAAAAATTGGAAAAGTGCTACCAAATGATAAAGAGTTTCCTAAATGTTTTTTAGATTTGCCTGATTTTATAAAGCCAATTAAACAGATTTATTTTATAGGGGATGAGAAAAATTTGAATGCTTTTAGCCAAAAATGTATTTCAATAGTGGGCTCAAGAGCATCTACATCTTATGGAAATGAAATTAGCTATTCGTTTGCAAAAGAACTATCTGGGAGGGGATGGACTATTGCTTCAGGCGGAGCTTTTGGAATAGATGCTTTTGCGCATAAAGGAGCATTAGATGCTAATGGGAAAACAGTAGCATTTATTGCAGGAGGTTTAAACAATTTATATCCGAAAGCAAATCTTGATTTGTTTGAAAGGATTATTGAAAATGATGGCATAATAATGTCAGAAAATGAACCTGAAGAAACTAATATGCCGCATGAGTTTTTAGAGCGTAATAGACTTATAGCACTTTATTCACAAACTACAGTGGTGGTGGAAGCAGCTTGGAGATCAGGAGCATTGTCCACTGCCGCACATGCAAATAAACTTCTTATACCAGTAGCTGGTGTGCCAGGGCCAATCACACTTTCTTCATCAAGCGGAGTGCATGAGCTGATTAGAAATAATAGAGCTGAATTAGTAACATCTGTAGATGATATTTTGGAATTAGCTCAGCCTATAGGGCAGTCTCTTTTTGAGGTTACCGATAATGAGAGTTTACAGATTTTAAATGTAATAGATAAAAAGAGTTTTATAACTGCAGAAAAAATATCTGAAAAATCAAAACTGCCATTTCAAACAGTTATGTCGAAATTGACAAAAATGGAATTAGAAGAGATTATTACAACTGATGGAATAGGTTGGAAAGCCATTTAGAGCAAATCGTTTTAAGTACAAATTATTTTAAGCGCGCGGATGTGCTTGATTGAAACTTTCTAAGAGATGCTTTGTGGAAAGATGTGTATATTTTTGTGTAGTTCCAAGAGACTCATGCCCTAAAAACTCTTGCACCGATCGCAAATCAGCGCCGTTTTCTAAAAGGGCAGTGGCAGCGCTATGGCGCAGAGAATGAGGATGAATATCAGGCAGATGAGCCCAGGCAGAAAGTTTATGAACTGTGTTGGAAACCTGACGCACATTTATTTGCTCTCCATGATGGTTTATAAAAATAAACTCATTTTTTTGCTCAAAATTATTTAGATAGTATTCTACAGCATCTAATGCTTTTTTCCCAACAGGTATTATTCTGTCTTTATTACCTTTTCCAAGTTTCACAGTTAGCAAACCATTGAAAAAATCAAAGTGCTCTTTTTTTAGATTTACTAATTCTGAAACTCTTATACCTGTGGAATATAAAACCTCCACTATAAGATAATTTTGATATAGCACTCTGTTTTTCCTGTCCTCTTCCCAGAGCTTTTTTGCAAAGGTGATATATTTTTCTGCTTGCTCTTGATTGAGGATGACTGGAAGCTTTTTTGCAATTTTTGGACTCTGAAGCCGCGATGCTGGATTAGAGTTTATAATTTCTTTTTTGAGCGCGTATGCAAAAAAGCTTTTAATGCTTGCCACTTTCCGTGCAATAGTGCTATTCTGATTTTCTTTTTCACCTATTTTAAAAAGATATGATCGTAGATTTTCCAAGCTTACACTTTTTAAATCTGTAATGTTTTGCGTTTCTAAATATGTTAGCAGCTCATCTAAATCAGTTTTATATGCTTTTATAGTGTTTGCAGAATAGTTTTTTATATTTTCTAAATGACTTATATACTCTGTGAGCCGCCTTTGCATACATTTATTTTAACATATATTTATAATACATTTCAAGATATAATGATTTTGTTTTCTGTAATTATTCCATCAACTTTTTGATCATGCTTTTTGGTTGGTAAATAATCTACAATCTGCTTTGAGAAGCAGCATACAAAAATAGTAGCATTTTTGTTTTGTGTTCTAACTTTTTCAATGAGACGATCATAAAAGCCACCGCCTCTCCCGAGTCTGTTAAATTGTTTATCTACTGATATACAAGGTATTAGATAAACACTATATTCTAAATAGGAGTCTTCAATTTCTTTAGCGTTTTGTGGTATAAAATTGCTTATATTTTCAAGTTCTGGTTCATTTTTAAATGCTTTATATCCTATAACAGATTCGTCATTAGTAGATTTGCTAGCGTTTGATTTCAAAAAGTCTTTAAGATTTTTTTTGAACGCGTTTTGCATTTCTATTGTAGGCTCTACGCAAATTAGGTTTCTGAAATGCTCTTTACTTGAAATCATACTTTTATTTTATCAGTTTTATGTTATTATAGGAGTATGGAAGTTCCTTCAATTTCAGACTTTTTACCTGGACCTATATTATTTGAGGGCACTTTTTTTGAAGTAAACAGAATCCAGCTTATTAGAATCTTGATGACTATTTTTATAGTGGTATTCTTTTCATTAGTTGCAAAAAAATCTAAAGTGGTGCCTGGAAAAGTGCAAAGTGCTGTAGAAATGGTATTTGAGTTTATAAGAGAGCAAATCGTTTATCAGAATATCCCAAATCCTTATGCAAAAAAGTATATTCCTATGATTACTACCATTTTTTGCACAGTTTTCTTTTTTAATATCACAGGCATTATTCCGGGAATTAATTTAGCTGCCACTGCTGGAATAGGAATACCTCTTTTATTTGCATTATGGGTGTTTGTGCAATACTGGAGAGCAGGAATTGAAAAACACGGCTTTTTTGGATTTTTAAAAGATGAACTTTTTCCAAAAGGAGTGCCGCCTGCAGTTTATCCTCTTATAGCTCCTGTGGAGCTTGCACAGCTGCTTGTGGTAAAGCCTTTTTCGTTGACTATTCGTTTATTAGCTAATATGATTTCAGGTCATATGCTTTTAGCGCTTTGCTTTCTTGCTACACAATACTTTATATTTCAGGCTGGATTTCCTATGATAGTTTTTTCACCAATCACATTTGCTGGCGCTATATTTTTTACATTGTTTGAAGTGCTAGTGGCTGTTTTGCAGGCATATATTTTTGCCTTATTAGCAGCTGCATATATTGGTTTATCTTACAAGGAAGAGGAAGCGTAAAGAAGAGGAAATATAATGGCAAAATTCTTTTTTAGATATGGATCTATGAATTCAGGAAAATCTACTATGCTAATTCAAGTAGCACATAACTATTCTGAAACCGGTCAAAGAGCAATAATTGTGAAACCATCGGTTGATACAAAGCAGGAGGGCATACATTCGCGAGTGGGCATTTCTAAACCTGTAGACATTTATGCTTCTGAAAATGATGATTTATATAAAGAGATAAAAACCCTTTATAAGAAAGACAAGTTTGATGCTGTGCTAGTGGATGAGGTTCAGTTTTTGCAACCTAAACAAGTGGAGCAGCTTTATAGGCTAACAGTGGATATGAATTTGCCTGTAATAGCTTATGGATTGAGAACTGATTTTATGGGTATGGCTTTTCCAGGTGCTTCTCGTGCATTTGATTTAGCAAATATGATAGAGGAGATTAGAACTAAATGCACCCTGTGTAGCAAAAAAGCTGATCATAATTCTAGACGCAAAAACGGTGAATTTGAAAAATCTGGTGAGCAGGTGGTAATAGATGATGGTACACAAGTGGAATATGTGCCGCTATGCTCAAAGCACTTTTTACAAAAAGTCGGCCTTTAACTAGATTGCTCGAATTCTGAATTCTCAAATGCTGTCATATATTCAAGTTGTTTGATAAAACACAGATTTTTTAGAAGATTAGCTCTTGTCATAGGACCCACACCTTTTGGATTAGGGCATAGTGCAGAAGCGAT
>JAITBJ010000041.1 GCA_031283665.1 Candidatus Opitulatrix cubana | reverse complement strand
ACCATCACAAGCATAAATCTTATCAAAACCCATGAAACAGAGTTCACACCTTTTTCAAAGCTAGTAGGCTCTGGTTTCTGATTTACAGATGCTGATATTTTTCCATAATATGTATTGTCTCCTACAGCTACCACTATACATGTTGCTGAACCAGAAACTACTGTGGTTCCCATAAATGCCATATTATCTAAATCAGTCAAATTTTTTGCATCTTCGTCGGTTATACTAGTAGCAGATTTTTCTACAGGTTCGCTTTCGCCAGTTAAAGAGCTTTGATTTATAAATAAATCCTTTTCTCTTATTAATCTCACATCTGCTGGCACAATATCTCCTGCTGCAAGATAAACTATATCACCTACTACTACCTCTTCTAAAGGAATTTCCTCTTTTCCTATATCTTGCCGCTGCACAGCACATGTGGTTTCTACTGCTTGAGAAAGGCGCTCTGCAGCATTACCACTTCTAGTTTCTTGCACAAATCGTAAAATGCCGCTAATAAACACCATAGCTGCAATAATTATTACAGTAGATGGATTTTTATCAGCTAGTGGAGCTAAAACAATATCTGTAATATATGAAACAATTGCTAAAATAATCAAAATCACTGTAAAAGGGTTTATAAATGCATTAAAAAGGCGCGCAAAAACAGTTTTTTTATTCCCTTTTGAAATTATATTTTTACCGTGATTCTCGCTAGAGATTTCAATTTGTTCATTGTCTAAACCACTAAATGAGGATTTAAGCTCATCAAGCACATCTAATGCTTTCAGACGCGAATAATAAAATACCTCATTTTTCATATATCTAGTTTATCAGTAATGGCACTAAACGCTTATGCAAAACAATACTATTAAATTAGTGGCGTTGGCAATAAAACTAATACAGTGTATACTATATATATGACCAATGAAACAAACCCTCCAAACAATAATGATTTTCTTGGAGGTCAAAATGATCCAAACATTCCAGAACAAATTAAACAAATCCTTGCAATAGTTAGTAAAGTAATCTCTCAGGGAAATGATGTGTCTATAGACAATAATTCTGTTATAGAAATTGCTAAATCGGTTGTTCAAAATGCGTCTTCACAAGTGAGCCCTTTAATAGAAACAGATAAAACAAACTATTTAAATTATTTTCAAGCATCATCTCTTTGGATAGATTCTATTACAGATATAACTCCTAAAACAAAATTAGAAATGAATATATATAGTCGTATACAATTTATAAATCTTATAACACCAACTATTACAAAACTTATTTACCCTGTAGCAGATAAGTTCTCTAATGAGCTAACTAGAATCACGCAAGAAAAATACGGCGAGGGCGAAATACCTGATTTTGGAATTATGAGCGGCGGGTTTTCATCAGTTATATCTGGAAATAATGCTGATCCTGCAAAAATAGTTAGATCTATTGGAATGGTGGCTTTTACTATGCAAATTGGGCAAGTGGTTGGCAATTTAGCATTAAGCGCTAACACAAGCACTGATTTAGGTATATGCTTATTACCTGATAATCAGTTAGGGCTTTTACCAAATAATATAAAAACTTATGCAAGGTCTATTAGCATACCAGAAAAAGATGTAGAACAGTTTTTTGTGCTAAAAGAAAATGCTAGAGTTAGACTTTTCAACTCATCTAAATGGTTAAAAACTTATTTGCAGTCTATTATTGAAAACTATGCACGGTCCATTACTATTAACACAGATCTTTTAGAAGAGCAAATGAGCAAAATGCAAATGGAGGGTCAATTTATAAACCCTAATTCTATACATAGTGTTTTTGATTTAACAAAAAGCGCTAAACAAACAGAAGAACTGCAAAAAATTGAATTAGTTTTATCTCTTATTGAATCATGGGTGAACACAGTTTGTGAGCAGTCTGGTATTGCTCATATTGAGCATATTATGCAGGTGCTTGAAATGTCTAAAAGAGAGTTTTCAGAGGGAAAAACTCTCCAGCCGCTAACATCATCTATAGGAATAGAAGTTTCACCGGGAATATATAATAAAGCTCATAAGCTTATCTCTCTTATTTTGTCTCAAAAGGGTTCATTAGGTAGAGATGCCATATGGTCTCATCCAGATATGCTCCCTACTCTTGATGCTTTAAATAATCCACTTGATTATATTGAGGGAAAACTAAATACCACTAAAAAACAGGGCTCTCCTGATTGGGACAAAGAGTTTAGCGAACTTTTATCATAGAGTTTTTGTTCTGGATTTTACTTACTTTTCAACAATTTTAAGCTCTCATTTGACTTAACTGCTTTTTATCACTATACTATATAAGTGAGTGTACTGAGTCGTGAATATATAAATAGTAAAAAACTATATAATATAAATCTAAAAAAAGATGTTTATTCTTTTAGGTTAGGTAAAGGCTCATATAGTATTGGATATAATAATAAAAACGGCATTAGAATAGATAATGTTAGCAAAGCAGAAAGCAAATATATTGAATCTTTATTATATAACAGCACATCAGCTGGTGCAAAACGAAATTATCTTCGTAAAATTGAAAAAATAAGATTTGAATTTTTAGAAAGCATTTTGAAAGATGCTAATTTATTGGATTATTCAGAAGATATTGATATAAGCAAATCAGTGCTAGCAGATACTATAATTGGTATAAACTGTGCTGATAAGTTCGGTGCTGCACTAATTTCAGCGCTAATAGATGCTGGATGCAAAAATATAGTAATAGATGATAAATCAAGAGTTCTAATAACTGATATAGGGCCTATATATTCTGAAAAAGATATTGGGAAGTTGAGAACTGATATTTTGAAAAAGTTCTTTATGCGAAGATATAAAAATGTAAGATTGTCTTCTAAATTAAAGATAAATCTTGATTTATTAATAATTGTTAGAAGATTTGAGTCTAATTTTGATATAAGCACTAATTTAATAGAGGATAAAATAAATCATATATTTATAGATTTAGAAGACAATCAGTCTAAAATAAGTCCGATTATAAATATGGAAAATAATATATGCACAAAATGCACCGAAAAAATTTTTTCTAATCAAAGCACTCTTATAAATAAACCTGGTTTTCGTATGCGAGATAGCGTTTTCACAACTACTGAAAAAATTTTTTCTCTTACGGGCTTTCTAGTTTCCCAAATGAAATTATATTATGCAGGATTAAACTCTTCATTAGAAAAGCATTTTGCATATTTTACTAATAACGGATCGTATTTTGAGCTAAAGCCTGCTAATTGCGTTTGCCCTCCTGCTTCCAAATCTTCTCAAAAAATCTGCTAACTTTTGCTCTCCTGCCATTAGATAACGCTGAATAAGATATAAAAAGCCTTTCTTTTGCGCGAGTGATAGCCACATATAAAAGGCGTCTTTCTTCCTCAATTTCATCTTTTGCAGTAGCTAAAGCAATTGGCATATTTCCATCACTTGCTGCTACTAAAAACACTATTTCATATTCTAAACCTTTAGAGCTGTGAATTGACGCTAATGTAATACAGTCTAATTCAGGCTCTACCTCTAGCGATTTCATATTTTGAATATATTTGAAAAAATCATCTGTAGAAAAACTCAAAAATCCTGTTTTTTGAATATGCTCAAAAAACTCATTCACTACTTTAAAAAATCCTTTTAGTAAAATGATATTTTTGAGTTTTTCTTTTTCGCCCTTTTGTTTTAAAACTAAAACCATATCTGAATTGAGTCTTTCAGAAAAAACTTTCATATATTCGATTTCATTTTTCAGTGTAACATCATAAAACCCTCTATTTGCTTTTATAGTTTGCAAAAGGAGTTCTATTATAGGATAATCAAAAAACTTTTGACCGTCTTTTTCAATATAAGGTATATTTCTATTATTTAGTTCGTCAATTATATTTCGCGCTTGAAAGCGTGCTCTGTATAAAACGGCTATATCTGATAACTTTGCATCAGAGTTTATTAAACTAATAATTTTGTCAACAGTTTTTTCAGCTTCCTCTTTTTCATTTTTATACACATTATATTCAATTGCATTTCTACTATTTTTATTAGATTCTAATTTCAGCTGTTCGTAATCTTTATTACGCTTTTTTGCTAAAACACTATTTGCTAAATCTACTATAGCTGCATTAGAGCGATAATTCTTTGATATTTTTATATGATTTGCACCAGGGAACTCTTTATCAAAATTATTCAAATAATAGCACGAAGCACCAGCAAAAGAATAAATTGTTTGGCTTGGGTCCCCTACCACGCATAAATCGCGACTATCACCCATCCACATACGAAGCATATAGTATTGCAAAGGTGAAACATCTTGAAACTCATCCACTATAAAATGTCTATAGGTGGATCTGAGCGTCTTTGCTATATTAGGGTATTTTTCAATAATATGTATTAACACAAGCATAATATCTTCAAAATCTATTTTATTATTTTGCGCTTTTTTGCTCTCATAAGTGTTAGATAAACTGATAAAATCGTTAGCACTTATAAAATCTAAATTGCAGTTTGCACTCCAAGTAGAAGCATTAGCATAATTTTCAATAGGAATTAAAGATGTCTTCATTAAGCCAATTTGATCGGAAATAGAACCAATTTGTGCAGCAGAAAATGAAAATCCGGCCGCTTTGCAAATGCTTTGTATAAATGAAAATCTATTATCTAAAATTGAGGGAAACTGATCTTTTGAGACCATTTTCCAAAAGTTTTTTAACTGATGTAAAGCATGAGCGTGAAAAGTGTTTACTGACACACCAAGAATGCCTAACTGCTCTAACCTCTCTTTCATTTCTATAGCTGCTTTTGTTGTGAATGTAGTAGCTATAATAGAGCTAGCTTCCCAGTGTTTAGATTTCACAGCATAAGCTATTCGGTGAGTAATAGTTCTAGTTTTTCCAGCACCTGCTCCTGCCAAAATATAAAGGGGTCCGTCTAATGTCATAACAGCCTTTTTTTGATTAGAATCTAATGCTGCTAATATATTATCTAAGTTTTCGTCCATTATTTATTTACCTTTTCCCTTTTTTCTAAAAGACCTTTTTCGCGTCTAGCTCTGTGTTTTGATATAGCAAATCTATGAGATTCGTCTCTCAAATACTGTAGCATATAAAGAGCAGGCGATGTTCTAGATATTATTATAGGTTCACTGCTTTCAGGCATATAAATCTCTTCAAGACGCTTTGCTAACGAACATAAAGTAATATCATTAGTTTGTGAGTTTTTAAAAGTGCTATTTTTTAAAGCATTTTGGGCTGCATTAATTTGTGGCACTCCCCCATCTATTACTATTAAATCAGGCTTTGCTGTAAGCGATTTATCATTAGATTTTGATATATTTGACAATCTGCGTGATATAACCTCATATATAGCATGAGTGTCATCTTTTTCACCCTCTTCATTGTTTTTGATATTAAACTGTCTATATTCACTTTTTTTGGGAGCTCCATCTATAAACACAACCATAGAGCCCGTTCTATATTTTCCATTAGTATGAGATATATCATAGCATTCTGCTCTAAATGGCGCCACTTTCATATCTAAAACTTCTTTTAGTTGCTCTAGCGATTTAGTTCTGTTTTCAATATCTGCTAATCTGGATAATTTGCTAGTTTCAAGACTAGTTTTTGCATTATTAAGTGC
>JAITBJ010000027.1 GCA_031283665.1 Candidatus Opitulatrix cubana | reverse complement strand
ATATAAACCTGCCCTATTATCTGACCATCAGGCATTTGTGCTATTTCAGCCCAATTGTCTCTATATTCGGGAGCTGGCTTTTTACTATCAAGAGGCTGGTCCATTGAGATTTTTGCTATTGCATCATTTTGTGCGTGATTTGCTACGAGTCCTGTCCAGACTAAAAGATATAATACATAAAGCGCTACAGCAATAGCAAGTGCAAAACAGATTTTAGAAATTACACCTAAAACCTTATAAGTAGAACTCTTTTTTTGCATATATTAGAGTTTACAAATTATGATTTTTTCTAACAACATTTCTAGTAGCAGCTCTTCTAGTAACAGCAAATAAAGAGCCGCCTGCAGTTAGTAATAACATAATCAGAATATAAACTTGCACTGTGCTCAAACCTGTATCAGGGTAAGGATTTGGACCTGGATTAGGGTTTGTGTTTACAATATGAACATGCTGTGAAACAACAGTTTGTGATGGTAGCGCCACAAATCTTATTTCGTGGTCGCCTGTTTGAATGTTATCAGGAATTGTCTGACTAATTTGAGAATACCCCGCATTAGTGTCATAAGGAGAAGGAGCAGCACCTCGTGCGGATGAAACAGAATTTGATTGATTTTCAACAGTAGACGTTCCTATTATTTGGTAATCTATATAAGTATAAACAATATCATCCTGCTGTGCGCCTGTAGAAAACATATTCAAATGTGAAATAGTCTCATTTATTTTATCACCTGTTTTATAGTTTGCATTTAGCTTTCCACTAGCTGCTACGCCCGATCTATAATACGGTGGATAAATCTTATTATTCACGCCACCTGCTTTGATAGCCTCTGTAAACACATTAGTGTCTACTAGTCCTACATCAGTAGGCTGCCCATTAGTAAACGCTCTAAAATTGTCGCCGCCCTCTGATAAAAATGATGTAGTCAAAACATTATAAATCTTATTATTTTCAATTGGTTTACCGTTTAAACTCATTGTCAGCACATGACCTCCAGGAGCTGCATCAGGGTCTAGCGTATCTACTGTGTAAGAAAATCCCCTACTCAATGCGAGCGCTAAATACTTTCTAGTTGGGCGCTGACCTTGTGAATCAGTTTGCCACTGCTGCTCAAGAATTGCTTTCAAATTGGCGCCTGTCATTTTCACATTATATAATTCATTTGCAAACGGCTGAATCCCTACAGCATTTCCATAAGTAAACTTGCCGTTAGCATCTGGCAAAGCATCTGTTCTCAAACTGCCCGGATTAAAAACTGCTAAATCTATTTTATATTGCGTGTGTTTTGTAACATAATCGCTCATAGCATCAGCTACTAAATGACCCACGGAAGATTCCTCTGCTCTGTTTTCAGTTTGCTTTGTAGGGTCGCATGTATAAACGCTGCTAACCCAAGTGCATCCTGAAAGTCCGCGAGTGATTGGAGCAGGCAAAGATGCAATAGGTGTCAAGCCTACTTGATCAGCATAAGCCTGGGCAGCATCTGCCACATTAGCTACAGCTTGAACTGTTGGATAAGTAGAAACAGAACTGCTTCTATAAGCATTATAATCAGCCTTATTTATGGGTGTAGGAAACTGCTTTTTATCTTCTACACGCCCTGAAGACGAAGTGACCGCCATTGTGCTATCATTCACATTTAGAGTAATATCTCCTACAGCTGCAGCATAGCATCCTGTTTGCATTACAATTCTATTATTATGCGACGCATCAGCCCAAACATATTTTCTATGTGTGTGCCCTGTGATAATTGCTGCCACATCAGGCGAAGTCTGATTCACAATTTTGCCGAAAATTGGAAAGCGCTGTTTTGCGTTGTCAATAGACGAGCAATAATCAGAGCCATCTGACGGATTATCAGAGCATCCAGCACCCTCATGATAAAGCGCCACTATCACATCTGCTAAATTATTATCTTTCAGATATTTAGCCTGTTTATTCACAGCATCTACAGGATCACCAAAATCCACATCCTTAATGTTAGCCGGAGCCACCGATGCAGGGGTTTCTGCTGTCACAGAGCCTACAAATCCAATCCTGATGCCTTTTTTCGTAATCACTTTATATAGATTGCCAGGATTTGCAAAATAAGGTTCTGTAGTGCCTTTTTTATAAACATTATCTGCTAAATAAGTCCACTGTGCACGAGGAATAATTCTATTTTTCAAATCATCAGTGCCTTTATCAAATTCGTGATTTCCCACCACAGACACATCTAAACCTGCTGCACCTAATGCGTCAATAGCAGGATTATCATCTTGAATAAAAGATGTGAAAAGTGATGCTGACACATTATCTCCTCCTGACGCAAAAACTGTGCCATCAGGATTTTGTGCTCTCAAGCTTGCTATTTTATCTCCGAAAAGCCATGTAGCATCATTAGTAGGTTTATCTCCTGCATAGTCTCCTGTGATTCGCCCGTGGAAGTCGTTAATATCTAAAATGTTTATAGTTTGTGTAGCACCAACTTGTGGATCACCAGCTGCTAAACTTTTTTCAGCTGCAAAAAATGCAGGAGCTGCAAAAAGGCATAAAGCCACAACAAAATATACTAATTTTTTCATAATTTCCCTTCAAAAAATTTTTACTATAACAATTTATATTTTCTCAATTTGCTAATATCGGCAAATAAATTATATTTTTAGTTTATCATATTTTTTGAATTATTCAATAGACGATAGAAGCTGTGAAAGCTCTTGCTGGAGAGTTCCGTATTTTGCAAAATCGCCAGCTTTCAAAGCATCATTTGCCTGATTAAATAAACTCTGAGCTTTTTCTAATTGAGCTTTCAATTTGTTTATCTCATCAAGTCCTGTGCTATTATCATTTTTATTAGTTTGATTTTGATCAGCATTAGCAGCTGGTTCTGTGGAGCTAGAGTTTACAGTGCCGCTAGTTTTGAAAACCTGTGAAAGCGCCTCATCAAGAGTGTCTGCAAATCCTACAGAGTCTCCAAATGTCACAAGTATTTTTCTCAAAAGAGGAAAAGATGTAGGACCTGATGACTGCACATAAACAGGCTGGACATATATCAGCCCCCCTCCAAGCGGCAGCGTCAAAAGATTTCCTCGTGTAATTTTTGAACTTCCCGACTGCAAAAGATTTAGCGCCTGTGAAATTGTAGGGTTGGAGTTGAAATTATTTTGCGCCTGTCCAGGTCCAGGAACTGTAGTGTTTTTTGGCAGCTCAAGCAAGTGGAGCTTTCCATAATTTGGACCAACCACACCTTTTTTGTTTCCAGCATCAGAATCTGCTGACAAAAAACCAGTTAAGATTTCTCGAGATGAGTTTCCGCCTGGAATGAATGTAGATGTTAAAGAAAATATCGGCTCTTTTTCACCAGGCATAGAAAGTGTCAAATAATAAGGAGGCTGCGGAGCGTCAGATTCTGCTGTGTTTTGCATAGTAGGGTCATCAGGCACATGCCAAAAATCCTCGCCAGAGAAAAACTGTGAAGCATCAGGTGTGTGATATTTTGTAAGCAGCGACCTTTGGATTTTGAAAAGATTTTCCGGATAGCGAATGTGACTCATTAGGTCTCCTGAAATATCTGATATCGGCTTCACGGTGGCAGGGAAAATCTTCTCCCATGATTTCAAAATAGGGTCATCAGGATTCCAAGCATATAAATTGACGCTTCCATCATACGCATCTACAGTAGCTTTTACACTATTAGAAACATAATTTGCAGCTCCGCCGTTCAAGCCTGTTATAGAATGAGAAGTCTCTGTAATAGAATCTTGAGTAATAGATGATAAATCAGTAGTCTGCGAATAAGGGTAATTTGCAGAAGTGGTATATCCGTCTAAAATCCATTTTACGCGACCGTCCACCACAGCAGGATAAACTCTTCCGTCAAGAGTCAAATACGGTGCTACCATTTTCACTCTTTGAGATGGGTCTCTATAATATAAAACCTGTGAAGATTGGTTTACTCTATCAGAGAAAAGCATTTGATACGATGCAAATCTAATAGTATAAGCTAATTTTGTAAAGATATTTGTCAGCTCTGGTCCGCCGTTTCCCTCATAAGTAGTAGTTTGCGGTGTGCCTGATTTTTCTGATGGATAATCAAACTCCCAAGCAACAGTGCCTTTGGGAGCTCCAACTATTGAAAAATCAGGAGAGTTTGGTGAAAAATAAATACGTGGTTCATATCTTTCCACACTTGATAAATCTCCTGACGGCGGCAAATCCTTTTCATAAAAAAGCGGATTTCCGTCCTGCGTCACTTTATTTCCGTATGCTGCTACCACACCATAGCCGTGAGTATAAACAGTATGATCATTTACCCAATTTCGCTGATCATTTCCTGCTAAATTAATCTCTCTAGCAGCAATAAGCGTATCACGAGAAGTGTCGTTCAAAGTATATTTATCAACTGCAAGAGTGTCCACAAAATTATAATACTGCTTATTCTGCTGAAGCTGTCTAAATGTAGGAGCTACCACTTGTGGGTCAAGCAGCCTAATTTGTGCAGCAGTCTCAGCATCTTTTTTTAGAGCTTCTGGTTTAGCAGTGGTGGTCGCATTATATTGCTGAATGTCTACATTATTCAGACCATAAGCATCTTTTGTAGCTTCAATACTTCTTTGAATATATTGGTTTTCAAGCTCCTGTGCATTAGGATTTACCATAAAAGAGTTTACTACCGCTGGGTAAGCTGTGAACGCTAAAACCGCTGCGATGATAGATGCAGCACTCACAATTAGTGGCACTTTAATTTTTCCACGAACCACCAAAATAGTTAAACTTGCTGCCACAATAGCAATTGCAGCAATGCCTATATAATAGGACGGCAAAATAGCATGAATAGATGTGTAATCAGCACCAGTGGCTCTTGAATTAGACTGTGTCAAAATTGAAAACGATGAGAAAATAACTTGAATTATATTCAAAACTGCAAATATCATAATCCAAACTGTTAAAGTGATTTTTGCACCGCGAGTTAGCGTTATTGTTTTATTAGCAAAATTGAAACCGCCATAAATTAACTGAATTATAGCAACCACTGCAAGCGTGAAAAATCCTATTTTTGAAAGTAGAGAAACTACCACTTGCAAGGCTGGAAGCTGAAAAACATAAAAAGATATATCAAGTCCAAACTGCGGATCAGTCTTTCCAAATGGTGTGCTATTTAGACCTAGAAGCAGTTCAGACCAATGAGGTATCACGCTTATTCCACAGATCAAACCAATAAACACAGACACTACTAAAAAGATTCTGCGTCTATATTTTTCTATCACCGCTCTAATAGATTTGCTTGCTGGATTTGTTATCTGGACATCAGGCTTCATAGAATATGAGAACTCTGCAGATATATAAACAATTACACTTGCGAAAATAAATGCTACCAAAAATGAACCACCAGCAAGCCCTATTTGAGTAAATAAAACTTGCAAAAATCCTACTTGTGAATACCAAAGTATATCAGTGTAAAATGATGAACATAAAATAAATATCACAGCTAGAACCGTTAAAATGCTAATAGCCCAAGCCAATAATTTACCGCCTTTGCTTAAAGGCTTTTTTGGTCTTGGAGTTCTATTATTCAATTTTGAAACAAATTGTGAAGCAGAATTGCCGCTCTTATTTGCCCCTAAAAAAGAGTTGAGGATTTCATTAATGTTATCATTTCTATCAGCCATATAATAAGTCTATCACAAATTAGACTTTATCGCTCTTATGCCAGCCCCTATCGCGCTCTATCAAGCTTCATTATTCTTTATCACCAATGAGAGCGTCCTTTGCAAAAAGTTATAAACCTGATTTAGCTGCGGCAAGAAAAACATATCTAAATATCGCAGATCATATGCAGTCATTTTATTTTGCAAAGCTAATGATAGTAAATGAATAATCGGCGTGATATCTTGGCTGCATGCAATTTGAAATCCCAACAGTTTCAAAGTTGATTTTTCAAATACACATCGGACGGTGATAGGCGCATTCCCTTGTTCTGCTGTAAGGTATTTGGGTTTTATCACATTTGAAAAATCAACAAATTGAACGTTTTTATCGAACTTATCTTTTGCTCCGGATTTTTCTTTTGCCTTTTCTTTTGCAATGCTATAAGTCATACCAACAGATGACAAAATAGTGTCAAACACTTTCACAGAGCTTGCCCCTTGGGAACCATTATGTTTATGCTTTGGTTGACTTCCCAAAAGAGTATCTCCTATATGATGAGCTGCAATAATAGCGCTATGTGTAGCATAAGAACCAAGCGGCATATTCACATCTTTTTCCAAAACATTATTGTATACACTTGCGCAATCTCCTATAGCATAAATATCAGAATCAGATGTTTGTCCATAAGGGTTTACTTTATAAGCATTTGACCGCTCAATTCTCTCCACATTTGCTAGGCTGCTATTTGGCCTGAACCCTACAGCTTCAACTACTAAATCATAATCAAAAACAGTGTTAGATTCTTTGGGGTTTTTAGAACTGCTATCAAGTGTACTATTCAAAATCACATTTATATTATGTTTTTCTAGCTCCTCCTGCCCTAAAGCAGAAAACTCTTTATCAAAATAAGTATTCAAAATGCTATCAGACCTTTGATATAAGTCTATTTTAATATCATCCCGCGCTTCGCGAAATGCACACGCAGCTTCCACTCCTATATAGCCTCCACCGATTACGGCAATCTTTTTCAAAGACGGATTTCGCGAAATCTCAAATAGTTTTTTGCCCTCGTGCAAGGTTTTCGCTGTTAAAATTTCTGTTTTAGAGTTTAAGGTTCCAGAGTTTAAATCTGAATTGTCAATTGT
>JAITBJ010000007.1 GCA_031283665.1 Candidatus Opitulatrix cubana | reverse complement strand
CCAGTCATAAAAAGTGATTGACCTGCAAAGAGTTTTGTAGATAAAGACTGTGTGTTTACAAACACATATTGCACTTTTTCTTTTTTCAATTCTTTTGCTGATATATGAAGCGCTTTTCCGGATTCTAATTGTTTAGTTTTTTGTGAAATAAGCTTGCCAGCACTATTATAATAAGACAAAACAAAACTAGCATCATTTACCCCGCCATCATTCACGCCATAAATCACAATATCTGATTCTGTGTTATTTGGAATAAGTCCTACAGAATTATTAGCGCCATCTATGGAAGAAAAATATGCAAAATCGTTTTCCGAACCCTTTGCATCATCTGCCCTTGCACCTGCGATTATATTATTATCAGATTTCACTCTTGCAAAATAATTTCCAGCTTTCAAACCATCTATTTTTGTGACATTAACTCTTCCATTAATTAAATCTACACTTTGAGATTTTGCAACTTCATTTGTACTAGAATCTATTATTTCAACAGTAGCATTTGTAGAACTTAATGATAATAAGTTCATTTGAAGCGGTCCTGATTTAATTTTTATACCTGGAATGATTTGCTCTTTTGAAAACGCTGCACTGTTTTTTATAAAGTCTATTCCGCGAGGCGTTATACCATCAAGTTCAGAGTATTGAACAGTAGTGGTCATAGCAGCGCCATAAAACTTTGTATGAACCGCTAAACCGTCTTCAGCAGGAGCTCCAGCAGAAAGAAAAACTCTTTTTTCAGAAAAAGCAGGAACAGATATATTTTTTGTAGCAGAATAATTTACAGGTCCTCCAGATGATGATGTGGTATAAACATCTAATGAAGCAGTTCCGCTTGATGCTGACGGATTTGTAATAACTAAAACAGGAGCAGATGTGATATGAGAATTGCCACCAATTATCCAACTTTCCATTTCGGGCTTTTGGCAATTGTCCACAGCTAAACCTTTTAAATCCCCTTTATTCACATATGAGGAAGATACCCCCGCAGAGCCCATAGTATTAGATGTGGTATCAAATGCAGTTCCTAGCAGCTTTGGCTCTTCACTTGCTGTAGATAAATAGCTTATGTCAGACTGATTTAGAGCCTCTTCACCTGTTTCATTCAAATTGAAAAGAGAGCCAAAAATTACAGGACCTGTGGTGTTTACAAGAGTTTGAGTATGCGGCTTCTCGGGCATAGGATTAAATGATGGGTCCGCTCCGTCTAATTCAGTTTTATCAGGTAAAACTACAGAGCCGGTGCAAATAGTTTGCTGTGCTAAGGAGTCTATATTATAGACAGCAGAAGAGTCAACAAGGGCTTTATCTTTATATGGAAAAAAACTTGAACCTACTCCTATAATTAGAATAATTGGAAGCGCTAATGCTGCTAATAGTTTATTTCTGTTCATAATTGCCTCAACTCAAAAACCGTCTAATTGTAGTGATTGGAACCATCATAAGTATATAAGCTAAAAGAATAAATGATGCTACCACTTTCCAAACAAGCGCAAAAAAGCTATTATCTGCTCTTTGCTCATCAGCTGATTTCACTGCTGGAGCACTTTCCTGCCCTTTATCATTTGCTACAATTCTCCAATAAACAGTATCTTGCCCTACGATCACTCTTTGCAAACCTGAAACTGTGTTAATTTGCGAAACTAGATTTTCATAAAAAGTGCTTTTCGCCTCATAAGACGGCACTAAAATGCCTCTTATATTATATTTCTCTAATACTTTAACATCTGCATTAGAGGGCTGCGTGACAACGGTCGCTACCTCTTTTTCAAACTCTTCTTCACTTTGCGAGCGAGGAGAAAAAGCTCTAACAGCGTTATAATATCCCGAAACATCAACAAACTCTTGATTTGCTTTTCTCAAAATAGAATAATTATATGAGCCATTAGGATTTGTAGTAATAGACAAAACTCTCATATTTTCATCTTTTATTTCTTCTTGAACTGCCACAGCTGGCAAACTGTTTGCTAAAGGGATATTGTTTATAATTCCGTTTTCATTAAATAAAAGATTTGCTCCTGATAAAGCAATAAATGCTATAGCAAGAAATGATAAAAGCGCTGCTGCAAACTTTTTCACATTTACCATAAGTGATGCTAACAAAATCGCAAAAATAAAAATAGCAATAGCAGAACCAGACCATCCATAAACGCTGCTTTCTCCACTTGATGCAATTGCCACATTTGCCACTATAAAAGCACTAACCGATGATAATATCAAAACAATCCAAGTCATATAAGCATAGCGAGATCTAATTTTTTTCAAAAGCGCTAAAACTGCTAAAATAAATAAAACTGCTATAAAAGCCATTACTGCAAAATCATACTGCGCAGAAGCATTTATAGACGAAAACTTTGAAGAATTAAAACTATTTAAAACTGGCAAACCAAAAAAAACACTAATTGGATGAGGCTGGGAATACGAATAAACGCTTGCAGAATCAGAAAATAAAGCTCTAAAAGAGTTTAAAGATGGATGAAGCGCAACATTATAAACAAGCGGAGCAAGAGTAGCAAATGTAGGCAATAATAAAGCTATTGTATGGCGGCGCCTACCTCCAATATGGCGAACACATAAAATAATAACTAAAACCACCGGAACAAACAAAATTGGAAGCGATGCCACTATTATAGCAAGCATCACACTAGCCACAGCAAATGACGGCCAATTAAACTCTCTAAGTTTATAAAAATCTCTTTCACCTAAACCGTATGCACGAATTATAGAATAAAACAAAATAGGAATAGCTATCCAAGTTATCACCGTTTGCAAACGGCCCTCTTGAATAGAAATTGCTAATGTGGGGCAAAATGCCCAAAGCGCTCCTGCTAAAAATCGCAGCCCTGTTTTACGCGTTATAACTCCTGCGGCCGCCCAGCAAGAAATCCCTGAAAGCACAATTGCAAAAAGCATTATCAAGTTTATCGCTAACTGCACTGACCCTCCGCACAAAAACACTATAGGAATCAAAAGAAAAAGTATTGGATTGCCAGGCATATTCGCCCCTAAACCAGCATCTACCCAATTTGTGGTAGCTGCTTGCCATAAATCTCCAAGATTAGCCCCTGATGTAAAAAGCCCAAATCCAGCAAAATAGCCTCCTGAAAAAAGCTTTGCCACAGATGTTCCAAATGTTATAAATGTAAAAACTAATAAAATAAAAACTAGTCCTCCAAATGCAAATCTTCTCCGCTTTTTTGCAGATTCTAGCTGCTGCTCTTCTAAGGGCGTTGGCACTCTTTCCTCCGATGTAAGAGCTCCTTTATGATAGTCTTTATGCTCTTTTTGCATTACTTTACTTGCTGAATAAGATGTAAAGAGATTTGCATACGCTGATTTTTTTACATTGCTAATCACTTTTTGCTTTGCTCTTTGAGAAATAATAAGCGGAAAATACAAAATAATTATAAGCGGCAAAACTAATTCTGATAAAGCTGTAGCAGGCTGTTTTAAAATAAATGAACGAGCTGTTTTAAATGGCATAGCCGCTATATAATAAAGCAGCATTGGCAAAAGATAACGCGCTTTTGCGTTAGCAAATCTATAAAATGCAGATGATTTTATAATATGCAAAGGCTTCATTTTTCCTCTTTGATTACGGAACGATGCCCCTATATGATTTACTCGTGCTTGGGTGGCTACTAGCACTTTTCGACCAGCAAGATGAACTTTATTACAAAAATCTGCTGATTCATAATAAATACTATAAATGCTCTTTTCAGAAATAATAGATGCAAAAAGGTTTCCGTCTATTAAAGCACCTGTTAAAGACACTCCAAACACTTCAAGGGTTTCATCATGCTGACCTTGATCTATTTCTCCAGGCCAAATCAGATCTACTCTTTTTCCTGAAAGAGTCTGAGAATAACCCACTTCTAGCAGCTTTTTTGTTTTCCAAAAAAGCTGCTTTGCGCCGATAATTCCCACATTATCATGCTTTGAAAAGAGTTTTAGCTGCTTTTCTAAACAATTTGGATACGCGGCGCAATCATCGTGAAAAGTCCAAAGAGCAGAGTCTTTTATATTAATGTTGTTTTCATGAATTGCACGAATTACAGTTGATGAGAAATTTTTAGCGCCGCTCACATTTAGCTTTATTACTTTTGTAGTGGTGTTTTTAATTCGTGCTAAATATGATTCTAGCTCTGCCTCTTTTAAACGGTTTTCCTCTTTTGCAATATCACATATATATAAAGTGTCAACTGGTTTAGTCTGCCCTAAAACAGAAAAAATAGAAAAATTGAGCCATGGCGTGTTACCGCGAGTTACTATAAATGCAAGAACTTTTGGCAAAATATGACCTTATATTTGTATTTTATGATGCTAGTGCAATACTCTTTTTATTAGCGTTTTTAATTTTTCTTCTTTCTCTTTCACTTTTGCCCCCCCAAATACCAAAACGAACATCGTTCTCAATAGCATAAGCTAAACATTCTGATTTTACTACGCAATTTGTGCAAACTTTTTTAGCATCTTTTGTAGAGCCGCCTTTTTCAGGAAAAAAAGCTGTTGGATTTGTTTGAGAGCAGAGTGCATATTCTCTCCATTGAGAATCTGTTTCTTCTTGTGTGAAAAACGCCTTTATAATTTTATTAACATCTTTATTATCATTATCTGCTTCAAATAAACCCCACATAGAGCTACCTTTCTTTATTCTAACTATTGAAAAAAATATAAATTACATAGATGTAATTTATTCTCATACTTATATGATACAAGAGAAACCGGGTTTATAAAAAATTTTTAACAACTATTAGTTGTTTCCAATTATAATAATTTAATTACAGTTTAATTGGTATATAGCAAAGCTAACACCTTGAGATGTAGGTGTTTTTTCCACTTTTTTTAACGCACCGTCTTTAACATATTTTTCAATAGATTCTTTATCTCTAAATCCACTAAATTGCTGAAAAACGGCCATATCGGTTCTATATGGTAGCCCGAAATCTATAAAAAACTTTTTTTCTCCTTTCACAGCACATAAAGTTTTTAGCATCATATCGCTGCTTGCTGGGGTTTGAGTTTCAGGATGCAAAACACT
>JAITBJ010000013.1 GCA_031283665.1 Candidatus Opitulatrix cubana | reverse complement strand
AATTATACATTGTTTTCAAACTGCTAACTTTTTGCAAAATGCAAATCAGATTTTGATTGTGCCTATTCCCTCATCAAAAAAGATGGTGAAAAGCAGAGGATTTTGCCAAACTGCTCTTTTAGCCAATGCTTTGGAAAATCGCTTTTCTGACATACAATCAAAAGAGCTGCTAATAAAAAAAGGAAATGCTGCTTCGCATAAACTAGCTAATAAATCATCTCGCAGTGCAGAGTTTTCCTTTAATGAAAAAATAAAATGTGATACACTCTCCCCTGTAGTTTTAGTAGATGATGTTTTGACCACAGGCGGAACTTGGGAAAAATGCAAAAGCGTTTTAGAGGAAAAAGGGTTTAGTGTTTTAGGCGGTGTAGTGATAGCAGAAGCCGCATAAGAAAAAAAGTGTGGTAATAGCGGAAGCCAATTAATTCAAATCTAGTTATATATAAATCACGTGTCCCAATCAGGGAAAATTGGAGCTGCTTGCCATATTTTATCTATATACTCTTTCACAGCTCTATCTGATGAGAAAAATCCGCATGATGCTATATTCATTAGCGTTTTTTTAGTCCAGCTCTTTTTGTTAGCATACTCTTTTTCAATACGGTGTTGAATATCTATATAAGCCTGGTAATCTGCTAACACCATAAATCTGTCATTAGCTAGCAGGTCTAAAACCACAGCATTGCTGCTAAACACTGTATCTGTTTTATAGCTAAACTCCCCTTTTGCGATTAGATCTAAAGACGACTTCAATTTTGGATTGCTTTCATAATAATCATACGGCTTATACCCTTTTTCAGAGAGTTTATGAACTTCAGGCTCTGTCATACCAAACAAAAAGAAATTATCATCGCCAACTAAGTTTCTAATTTCCACATTTGCACCATCTAGCGTTCCCACCGTTAAAGCACCATTCAAAGCAAACTTCATATTTCCTGTGCCAGACGCTTCTTTTCCAGCTAATGATATTTGCTCTGAAAGGTCTGACGCTGGAATAATATATTCGCTAGCAGTAACATTATAATTTGGCACAAATAGCACATTTAATCTTTCGTTCAAGCCAGGTGTGGAATTAATTTTTGCAGCCACATCATTTATCAGCTTTATAATTTCTTTTGCCTGACTATATCCAGGTGCAGCTTTAGCGCCGAAAATAACTGTACGCGGTGTGATATCTTCTAATTTGATATTGCCAGTGATATAATCATTATAAATAGTGACAATATGAAGAAGTTTCAAAGTTTGTCGTTTATATTCATGGAGCCGCTTCACCATCACATCTGTTAAGGTTTCCGGATTGTAGGTCATTTGATAGCCATAATGCAAAAACGATTTAAATCGCAATTTATTATCTTGCTTTACCTGATCTAGCTTTTCTAAAAATGAACTATCGTCAATATAGTTTTTCAGCTCTGTTAGTTTTTTAGTATCTTTTACCCAGCCGTGACCAATAGTTTCAGTAATTAAATCACTCAAAGAGGAATTAGCTACTTTCATAAATCGCCTTGGAGTGATGCCGTTTGTCACATTCACAAACTTTTCAGGGAAAAAATCTGCAAAGTTTTTCAGCACACTTGATTTCAAAAGCTCTGTATGAAGTTCGGCCACACCATTTACTTTTTTAGATGCTATAGTAGCCAAATTAGCCATTCTAACTCCACGAAACGGTGCTTCCTGAATCACAGACATATCTGCCATAAGCAAAATGTTATGATTGGTGGCTTCGCTCATTTTATTCAAAAAGCGTTTATTTATTTGATAGATTAGCTGCATATGGCGAGGCAGCAATCTTTCAAAAAGCTCCACATCCCAGACCTCTAATGCTTCAGGCAAAAGTGTGTGGCATGTGTAATTAAAGCACTGACTTGTAATCTCCCAAGCTTTATCAAAATCTAAATCATACACATCTATTAAGATTCTCATAAGCTCTGGCACAGCCACTACAGGATGAGTGTCGTTGAGCTGAAAAGAAACTTTTTCAGGCAGTGTTGATAAATCAGGGTCCACTTCATCACCATAAAGCCGCCTAAATAAATCTTTTAGAGATGCTGATGTGAAAAAGTATTGCTGCTTTAGCCTCAGCTCTTTTCCTTGTTCGGTAGTATCTTCAGGATAAAGTACTTTTGTAATGTTTTCAGCTTTCACCTGCGATTCGCTAGCTTCATGAAAAAATCCTTTATTGAAAGAGCCTAAATCTAGTTCATTTGTGGATCTAGCAGACCAAAGCCTTATTATATTCACATGCTCTGTTCTGTATCCAGGAGACAAATAATCTGTAGGCACAGCTCTTACAGAATAATCAGGTATCCATGAATAATATGTTTTACCAGTGGTGGATTTTTTCTCTAGTACTCTGCCGCCAAACGAAATTATTTGATCATGCTGAGGATGAGTAAACTCCCAAACATTGCCATTTCTCAACCATGTGTCAGGCTTTTCTACTTGATAGCCGTTTTCAAAAATCTGTTTAAAAATGCCATATTCGTATCTGATTCCATAAGCTATTGCAGGAATAGATAATGTGGAAAGGGAGTCAATATAGCAGGCAGCTAATCTGCCTAAGCCGCCGTTTCCAAGACCGGGCTCCACTTCCTCGGAAATAATTTTTTCATAATTTATATCTAAATCCTCAAACACCTGACGCACAATATACTCTAGTCCAGTAGAGAGTAAATTATTTGTCAGCTGCGGACCAAGCAAATACTCTGCCGAAAGATAAGCTACTAATTTAGAGTTTTTGCTTTTAATTTCGCGAACTGTTTTTGCTCTGCGCTTTGCAATATATTTTCTAACCGTTCTGCAAAGTGTATAATAGATTTCATCACAATCTGCAGAGCCTAATAATCTAGCAGAAGTGTCAGTGACTTCATCTAAAAAAGTCTTTTTAAACTCATCAGGAGTGATATCTATTAAATCTGGTTCGATATCTTGTTTTGGATTTACTATTTCTTTTGAATTTGTCATTTCAACTTTCATTTTCTAATGCGGGATTTTCTAATGCAGGTTTAATATCTTCCACTATTTGCTCTGGATTTAAATGATAGCGGTCCATAATGTTAGCAAACGGTTCATTATTTATAAACTCTGTTTTAGCGCCAAAATTGAAAACTTTTATATTTTTAGACTTTCTACTGTAATAGCCTGCTATTTTCTGACCGAATCCGCCATCTATAATCCCGTTTTCTAGCGTCACAATCACAGAATGATTTTTTGCTATCTCATCTAATAGCTCAAAATCTAGAACATTTATAAATCTTGGATTAATTAGTGTAGGGTTAAATCCCTTTTCTCTCAGGATTTTATCCACGCTTTGAGCCTTTTCAAAATAATCACCTAAGCCAAAAATTGCAACTTTGCTGCCGCGTTTAGTCACTACTGATTTTCCGTATTCTATTTTTTCATTTTCGCCTGATGCAATTTTTGGATCAGGAGTTTTTGGCAAGTTTCCTAGCCCTAACCGAATAGCAAGTGGTTTATCAAAAGAGCGTGAAAACTCTAGCATCTGCCTATATTCATCCGCAGATGCAGGTGCTAAATATGTTAATCCTGGCACATTAGAAAGCATTGCAATATCATACATGCCCACATGAGTGTAATCATTATCTGATATTCCCGCCCAAGAAACTAACATCACTGCAGGAGTCTCTTGCAGGGCCCAATCTATAATAGTTTGGTCATAAGCTCTTTGCACAAATGGAGAGTTTACAAAAAGATACGGCTTTGCACCAGCTTTTGCAGCGCCGCTTGCCATCGCGACTGCCTGCACTTCTGCTATTCCGGTATCTACATATTGAGATGGGTATTTCTTTTTCAGATCAGCACCTAATCCAGGAGCACCTGGAATCAAAACTAATGATTTTTTATTGAGACTGAGCTCTTTATCTAAAAAGTCATTTGTGATTGCTGCTGTGCTTTCATAGGCTTGGTCTGTTTTATGGCTTTCCGCAACACCTGTAGACTTATTAAACGGTGCTGAATAATGCCAAGAAGTAGGGTCAGCTTCTGCATACGGCAGCCCTTTTCCTTTTTGAGTGTGTATATGAACTACTACAGGCCGCGAACAATCTTTCACAGCTTCAAATGCTTTTACTAAATCTACTACACTATTTCCGTTTTCAATATAAAAGTATTCATAACCTAACGCTTTAAAATAATTATTAGTCCAATCTCCATTAGTCTGTCTCAGATGAGCTAAATTGCTATAAAGCCCGCCTGAGTTTGTATCTATTGAAAACTCATTATCATTTGCTACTACTATAAAATTTGATTTCAAATTTGCGCCGATATTCAAACCCTCAAAAGCTTCACCGCCTGAAAGCGACCCATCTCCGATAAAAGCTACTATATTAAAGTTTTCACCCTTTAAATCACGCGCTTTTGCCAAACCCGATGCAAGAGATATGCTTGTGGAAGTATGCCCCATTCTAAAATGGTCATGCTCTGATTCACTAAAATCTGTATAGCCATTTATTTCTCGCGTGATATGCAAATCGCGCATAAGCTGCTTTCTGCCTGTTAAGATTTTATGAGTGTAAGACTGATGTGAAACATCAAAAATGAGTTTATCGTGCGGAGAATCAAAAACCCAATGAAGCGCAACGGTGGCTTCCACTGCCCCTAAATTAGGACCTACATGCCCTCCTCTTGCAGACAAAATATCTATTAAATAATCACGAATTTCATCACATAAAGATTGTAGATTCTCAAGCGGAATCTTTTTTAAATCCTTTGGGGAATCAACAGTTTCTAGCATTTGATTGCTATTTCCACTTTGTGGTAAGGCCAAAACCAATCATTATGAAAACAAGACCAATTAAAAGATTCCAGTTTCCAATAGGAATAGGGTAGCCCAAAAAAGTTTCAGATGCTGTAAGATAAAAAACTACAATCCAAAGCAGCCCTAAAATCATAAAACCACACATTGTAGGGATTAACCAGCGAGGATTTTTTCCAGTAGACATTCGCAATTTATCTTTTTGGTCCTGCTTTTGCTTTTTCAAAAGTGCATCAGCGTCTATTACTTCCACACCGTTTTTATAAGTTTTATTTTTACTAAATATATTCTTTAATCCAGCAACTGGATTTTTACTGTTTTGAGCATTATTTGGCATATAAACAGTTTATCATAAATGATTTTCAAATTAAATTAGGCTATCCTACTTGAGCGCCTATATTTAACAATTCTTTTGGCACACCATCTTTCACATTGCTCCAGTAATCTATTGCACCGTGCTCAATATACCGAAATTGCGTTGAGTATTCCGGATGGCATGTTGTAAATGTGATAAGTCGTAGAGTAGGCACTGCTGCATTATTATATGGCACAGGCAAGATTCCTCCTGTATTTTCAGGGTCTACTATTTCATAGCTTGTCACTTTATAAACAAACCAGTATTGAGCAGTTCTCACAATCAGAGCATCCCCTGTTTGCAGAGTTTGAATGCCCTCTAAAGACGCACCATACCCGTTTCGATGAGCTGCAGCTGAAAAGTTTCCTATCTGACCCGGCATCACGCTTTGGCTATAATGCCCAAATCCCATAGTGTCAAGCATATCTTTTTCGGTTCCTTGAAAAAGAGTTCTCCAATAGTCTTTGCCAAAGCGCGGGATATAAACCTGCCCTATTATCTGACCATCAGGCATTTGTGCTATTTCAGGCCAATTGTCTCTATATTCGGGAGCTGACTTTTTATTATCAAGAGGCTGGTCCATTGAGATTTTTGTTATTGCATCATTTTGTGCGTGATTTGCTATCACTCCTGTCCAGACTAAAAGATATAATACATAAAGCGCTACAACAATAGCAAGTGCAAAACAGATTTTAGAAATTACACCTAAAACCTTATAAGTAGAACTCTTTTTTTGCATAAATTAGAGTTTACAAATTATGATTTTTTCTAACAGCTTTTCCAATAAGAGCTTTTCTAGTAGCAGCAAATAAAGAGCCGCCTGCAGTTAGTAATAGCATAATAAGAATATAAACTTGCACCAAACTCAAACCTGTATCAGGGTAAGGATTTGGACCTGGATTAGGGTTTGTGTTTACAATATGAACATGCTGTGAAACAATAGTTTGTGATGGTAGCGCCACAAATCT
>JAITBJ010000011.1 GCA_031283665.1 Candidatus Opitulatrix cubana | reverse complement strand
TTAATAGTTCCTGGTATAATTAAAATGTTTGCATATTCACAGATGTTTTATTTGCTAACCGAAAATCCTGAAATGACAGCAAAGGAAGCTCAGAAAAAAAGTATTGAGATGATGAAAGGTCATAAAGGTGAGTTATTTATTTTAGGCTGCTCATTTATTCCATGGCTATTGTTATCGCTTATAACTTGCGGAATAGCTTTGATTTATGTAGGTCCATATGTGAGTACTACTATGGCTAGATATTATAATTATCTGAAAGGTTTAGATTCTGACAGCATTATAGAGGTTGAGGCAGAAGAAGTAACTGAAAAATAAACTGTGTAAGAGTGCTTTATAGTGCCCACAAGAGGACTTGAACCTCCACATTCGTAAAGAATACATGCACCTGAAGCATGCGCATAATTTGTCTATAACCTTTAGAATTCTTTACTCGTACATTTGTACTATAAAAATCTAAAAATACTTTTTTATATTCTAAATATTCTAATTTTGCATCTTTTGACGTATTATAATATGTCTTGCGGTTTATTTGAAAATACCTACATAATCTTGCAATTTTATATCCGTGTTTACGACTCAAAAAACCTATGATTTCTCGTTTCTCACTATTTATAAGTCCTTTGAATCCAGTACTTTTTTTATTGCAAGTGCACAATTACGCTGAAACTCAAGCTCTTCAAATGCCTCTTGAATCTTTTCTCTTGGTATTTTATTAAAATCTATTTTATTAGTTTTTTTATCTATATACGAATCAAGTTCTTTACTATCCATACAATAATTATGCCATACATTACAAGATTTTGACTTAATCCATTTTGTAATCGTATGAGTATCTTTTATGCCTAATAGTCTCGTAATCATTTGCTTGTTAATTCCATTTTCGTAAAGTCTCAATGCTTGGCATTTTACACTATCTGAATAGAATGCTTTTGATTTAGGCAAATCTGAATTGTATATTCTATATTTCCTAAGAAGCTTTTACCACCCACTGATTTTTTAAATTGCATTTTCGTGCAATTTCAATATAAGTCATATCCCTTTTTCGATATTCTATTACTTCTGCTTCTAATTTCATTCTGGTCTCTGTTTTCATTAGTTTCCTTTCTGTTTTTTAAAAAGTGTGCCATTAATTGTCTGCACCGCAAACTAATGGAAGAAATTATTGACGAAGTCGAGAGGGGTGATTTTTCAGATTTTATACCAGCTAATGATGAATTTGAACTTGAAAAATTAAAACTTTCTGCACGTAGAGATTTAGAAAAAATTAAAAAAAGCATTCCAAAAAAAGTGTTTACTGATTCTGAAACTAAAAAATGGCTGCTTGACAAAGGCTATATAGTAGTGAGTATTCTTCAAAATATATGATATAATTTTAATATGAAAAGTGATTTAATAATAAGTTTTAAAACCGAGGTTAGCAAAGAAGATATAAATGAGGCGGTAAGTCTTTTGAACGAATTAGAAGTAATAGATGATGATTTTGTGCCTGAGGTAAAGTTTAGCAGAGACGCATTTTGTGGAGATTGGACCGAATATAAAGATACTGGACTAAATACGCGTGATTGGATTTTGCTAAGAGATGCAGAAAGTAATTATAGTTATACTAACGGCAAACCCAAGTTTTATAAAGCTCGTTTATTTGATAAATATCTGCAAAAAGATATTGTTTACACAACAGGTGAAACTGATGAGAGTAAAAAAGCAGAAGTTGATCATATTGTTTCTTTGAGTAATGCGTATAAGTGCGGAGCTTGGAAGTGGAAAGAAAGATGCGATAAATGGCGAAAACTAACTAATGAATTGGTAAATCTAATCGCTGTGTCTGCTGCAGTAAATAATGAAAAAAGCGATAAGGATGCATCTGAATGGCTTCCGGTTTCTGCGTTTCAAAAAAGATTTATCACTTTGCAAATCTTTGTAAAATATCTTTATGAATTGTCTGTAACTAAATCAGAAAAAGAAACTATGTTACGAGTTTTAAAGTCATAAGTTACCTTATATTCTGTTTCATTTTTTTCATTTTGGTGATTTTCTGATACTCTATTAACTATAAGCCTTTTATTGAAAAGATATAATTTGCTTAGTGGCCCTGTAGCTCAGTTGGTTAGAGCGCTGCCCTGTCACGGCAGAGGTCGCCGGTTCAAGTCCGGTCAGGGTCGCAAGACTCTAACTTAAATCAGCGCTCTAAGCAGCGAGCTACTCTGTAGCTCAAGTTGGCAAAGTTAATAAACTTGTCGCTGCCCGTGCGAGACTCCGTAAGGAGGCTCGCTTGCACGGCAGAGGTCGCCGGTTCAAGTCTGGTCAGGGTCGCAAGACTCTAACTTAAATCAGCGCTCTAAGCAGCGAGCTACTTTGTAGCTCAAGTTGGCAAAGTTAATAAACTTGTCGCTGCCCGTGCGAGACTCCGTAAGGAGGCTCGCTTGCACGGCAGAGGTCGCCGGTTCAAGTCCGGTCAGGGTCGCAAAATGAGCCAAACTCAAAACACAAATTATTATAAATATGACACAAACTGCAAAAGATGAACAACTAGAAAGAGGGCTAACTAACCGCCATCTTCAGCTTCTTGCAATAGGCGGCACTATAGGCACAGGCCTTTTTCTTGGTGTGGGAAAAACTATTATTATAGCTGGACCGTCAACAGTTTTAGCTTATTTAGTAGCAGGAACTATATGCTTTTTTTCTATGAGAGTTTTAGGCGAAATGCTTTTATCTAATTTAGGGTTTAGAACTTTTAGAGATGTGACTAGTGCATATTTAGGACATTGGGCTGGGTTTTTTATAGGTTGGATATATTGGTTTGTTTGGATTTCTGCTTCTATATTAGATTCTGTGGCTGTGGGGATTTATGTGCAAGAGTATTTTCCTAATCTTCCTGTTTGGATTTCACCTGTTATTTTGTTATTTATCATTTTGATAATAAATATAGGTAGCGTTAAAAACTTTGGAGAAGCTGAGTTTTGGTTAGCGATAGTCAAAATAGTTGCAATAGTTTTGCTAATAGCAGTGGGAATATATTTGCTAGTATCTCAACATATTTATCAGTTCACATTTGTTGAGAATAATAAAGTATACTCTGAAACACTTAGCGCGAATATAGGCAATTTATTCAATTATGAGGGATTTTTTCCAAATGGACTTATAGGATTTGCTACGGGTTTTCAAATGGCGTTTTTTGCATTCGGTGGTATAGAATCTATAGCATCTACTTCTGCAGAGACGCAAAATCCTGAAAAAATTATGCCTCGCGCTATAAACTCAATTCCAATTCGTATACTGTTATTCTATGTGACTTCTATATTCGTGATTTTGTGCTGCGTGCCTTGGAATAGAATCACTATGATAAAAGGCAGCCCTTTTGCAAATATATTTTCTGCCGTTGGCTTGCCTGAAGTGGGAGCATTTATGATAATAGTGCTTATCACAGCAGCTGCTAGTGGTGCAAACGCGGGAATATATGTATCATCAAGAATGCTTTACGGTTTATCCGCTGATAGGCAAATCCCTGAGATTTTTTCTAAAACATCAAAAAAGCATTCACCAGTTTTTGCCTTGCTTTTTTGCGTTGGTTTGGTGATAATAGTTGATATTATAGGAAGTTTAGCATTTGGAAATCCAATGCAAGAGTTTTCATTTTTTGCATCTATGGCTACTGTAGGAGTGGCAACAGTTTGGATTTTAGTTTTGTCAACATATTTTGTATATCGCAAAAAGTTTCCCGAGCTGCATAAGATTTCAAAGTTCAAAGCTCCATGTGGAATTGTGTTATCTATAATAAGTATAAGCGTTTTCACAATTATGTATATAACTATGTTTTTTGAAACTGATACTAGATTTGCAATTATTATCACATTTATTATTGCTGCGACAATTTTGCTAATATATCATTTTAAAATCAGAAAAATTGAAAATATAGATTTTTGAATTGCTAATTAGCAGTGTTGTAAATAATTAACAGTGTTGCAAATTATTTAGTTTATTCTCTTTTATATTTTCTAGCGATTTTACAGCATCTGCTAATGTGGAAACGGCTACAATTTGTATATCATTGTGTTCTGCTTTTATATCTAAACAGTTTGAAGTGGGGCTGAGAAAAAACTTTGCTCCAGAAGATTGCGCTCCGTAGATTTTTTGCTCAATTCCGCCAATTGCCTGCACTTTTCCGCTGTTAGTGATTTGCCCTGTGCCAGCAATTGTGTTGCCACCGGTTAGATTTTTATTTTGTATAATATCTATAATTCCTAATGCAAACATCAAACCCGCGGACGGACCTCCTATATTTTCAATACTAATTTGAGTTTTAGGGTAGTCTTTCATATTCAGATAATTATAAGCAGAAACAATTGCAGAGTTTTGAGATTTTGTCATTAGCTGAGTGTTTTGAGCTTTATACTGTGTATCAGTCATATTTTTTGGGTAAACATAATCTAGTGGCAGGACTACGCTTTTTGAATCAAAATTGCTATATAAAGCTTGATACAGCGGCACACCATATTGTGCTTTTCCGCTCAATGAAACGGTGGTCATTAGCAATTGCCCATTTCCTTGAAAAGAGCGCCCCTCTATGCTGATAAGATTTTTGCCATCTAGCTGCCCTAGCACATTTTGCGTAGGTCCAGGCATTTCTACACAGTATGGCACTGGTATAAACAAAAAGAATGCAAACATCAGCAAAATCAGATTCCTGAAAACACTCTTTACTTTTCTAGGCATATATTTATTATAAACTGTATACTGTTAAATATGAGCGAAATTGACAAAATATGCAATGATTACTTTCTTGAAACCCTAAAAGAAGAACCTGAAAATGCTTTACAGTTTGGGCTGCAAGGCAAAGTAGATAATCCAAATGGATTTGCTGATTATTCGCCTGCTGGAATTGAAAAACAGATTAAAATAACGCAAAACTATGTAGAAAAAATGAAAAATGCAAAGGCTGAAACCTTTGAAGATTCTATAGTTAAAGAGCAATTTTTGCAGGTTTTAGAGCTATCATTAGAAGCTGAGAGCAAGTTTCACGATTCTTATAGGCAAATAAATAATTTATTTTCACCAGTTCAAATGTTTAGCAGGATTTTTGATTTTTTGAATCGTGAAACTGAAAAAGATTTTTCTAATATCGCCGAAAGACTAGAAAATTTGCCTAAAGCAGTTTCTCAATATACGCAATCTTTGGAAGCTGGATTAGAAAAATCTGTGGTCTCATCTAAACGACAGGTTAAACTGGTGATAGAGCAAATTCGTAATCAGATAAACCCTGAGAGTTCTTATTTTTATACAATCCAAAATGATTGTAAAAAGCTTTTTGAAAGTAAAGCCGTTTCACAGCCTTTATATAAAAGAGTAGAAAATGCTATAGAGAATGTAATTGCTGCTTTCAAAAAGCTTTTAGATTTTTTTGAAAACACTTATTTGCAAAAAGCCTGTGATGAAGATGCTGTAGGAATTGAGCGTTATGAATACTACGCTAAAGAGTTTGTGGGGCAGAAAATAAATGTTGAAAAAAGTTATTTATATGGAGTAGAACAAATAGACCAGATTATTGAGCAGCAGTTTTCATTAGCTAAAGAGTTTGGAGCAAAAAGTTTAGACAAAGTTGAAGCTATAAAAGAGGCTGCAAAGATTTTAGATTCAGACCCTAATCAAGTAATAGAGGGTCCTGAAAACTTGAAAAATTATATGCAGGATATTGCTGATATTACAATGAAATACTTAATAGATAATGACCATTTTGAGATTCCAGAGCCGGTGCAAAAAGTGGAGGCGATGATAGCTACTACTGATGTGGGAGCTGTTTATTACACTCCACCTGCAAATGATTTTTCCACCCCTGGCAGAATGTGGTGGTCTATTCCAAAAGGAGTAGATAAACAGTATAAATGGAATTCAAAAACTACTATTTTTCATGAGGGCGTTCCAGGTCATCATCTGCAAGTAGGTTTGCAAGTTTATTTGAGTGATAAGCTTAACGACTGGCGCAGAATGGGACTCTTAATTTCAGGCTATGCCGAGGGATGGGGTTTATATGCAGAGCAGCTTATGGACGAATTTGGAGCGCTAAACAGTGCTGAAAAATTTGGTATGCTTGATATGCAAAAGTTTAGAGCTGCAAGAATTATTATAGATATAGGTGTTCATTGTAAATTAGAAGTGCCAAAGCATTGGGAGCGCCGTTATGGAAGCGGTGTATGGAATTATGAGAAAGCTGAAAAATTTTTATCAGATATGGTGAATATGAATATAGGCTTTAGAAAATTTGAACTTGATAGATATATGGGAATGCCAGGTCAAGCTATTTCATATAAATTGGGTCAGAAAAACTGGCTTGAATTGAGGGACAAAGCTTTGTCAAAAGGCTGGACTTTAAAAGAGTTTCACAAAAGAGCACTATCATTTGCGTGCTTGAGTTTTGACTTATTAGATAAAGCATTATTTAGTGATAAAATATAAATATGTCAGGACATTCTAAGTGGGCAACCACAAAACACAAAAAAGCTGCAAATGATGCAAAGAGGGGAAAACTTTTTGCAAAATTAATCAAAAATATAGAAGTGGCTGCTCGCACAGGCGGCGGCGATGTGTCAGGAAATCCAACACTTTATGATGCTATTGAAAAGGCTAAAAAGCAATCAGTGCCAAATGATAATATCACTCGTGCTGTAAAGAGAGGCTCGGGTCAAGAAGCGGGCGGTGCTGCTTGGGAGACGATTATGTATGAGGGCTATGCACCAGGCGGAGTAGCGGTGCTTGTAGAGTGCTTGACTGATAACAAGAATAGAGCTGCATCAGATGTGAGACTTGCATTCACAAAATGCGGCGGCCAATTAGCAGACCCTGGTTCTGTAGCTTATCTTTTTGCGAGAAAGGGTGTGATAACAGTGCCATCTGCCGCCGCAAGTGAAGATAGTATTTTAGAAGCTGTGTTAGATAATGGTGCTGAAAATGTGGAGCTAGTCGCAGACATTTATGAAATTGTGACCGACCCCTCAAAATTAGTAGATGCTAGAAAGTCTTTACAAGAGGCAGGCATAGATTATAATAGTGCAGATGTGGTATTTTACCCCTCTTCCCAAATTGAAGTAGACGGTGACACTGCTAAAAAAGTTTTAAATCTCATAGACGCCTTAGAAGATTTAGATGATGTTCAAGAGGTTTATTCTAATTTTGATATATCTGATGAAGTTTTAGAGCAAATAAATTAGATTGCAGAAAGCTCTATAACATTTTTTCAGTTCTAAAAAAATACTGTAATTTCAAAAAAATAATGTAAACTGAATATAGCAATTCCGAAATGCAATTGAAAGGAAATAATGGATTCTACTACTTTAATAATGGTTTTGGTTCTTGGAGTGTTTGTTGTCTATATGATTTTTGCATCTAAAAATCAAAAGAAAAAAGCACAAGAGCATAATAAGTTCAGAGATAATTTAAAAAACGGTTCTATAGTTATGACCCAAAGCGGCTTTGTAGGCAAAGTGGTAAGTTCATCCGAAAATGAAATAGTTTTGGAATATAATGGCACACAATCTGTATGGCTAAAGCGCGCTATTGCTACAGAAGCTACTTTAGATAAAGAGACTGAAAAATT